>CAZTAH010000001.1:0-58720 GCA_964611515.1 uncultured Candidatus Saccharibacteria bacterium
ATTAATAATATTAAATTCAAATATGGAATCTTTAACGAATATAATTGCTACAATAGGACCAGCTAGTAATAATAAAGAAATAATTCGCCAACTAATGAAAAATCACACTAATATGTTTAGGTTGAATTTTTCTTGGAACGATCACGCTTGGCATAAAAATGTAATAGACATTATAAGGTCCTTAGAAAAAGAGATGGGAATTAAAGTTGCTATCATACAAGATCTCTCTGGACCAAGAATTCAAAAAGGAGATGAGCATTATTTTGGGGGAGTAGAAGGAGAGGGGATTATCACAGAGAAGGACAAAAACGACCTAGCTTTTGGAGTCAAACAAGGTGTTGATTATATTGCTATGTCTTTTGTTTGTTGTTGCAATGATATTCTGGAATTAAGAAGGTTGATAAAAGAAGGAGGGGGAGAACAAAAAATAATAGCAAAAATTGAAAGAAAATCTGCAGTAGAAAACCTAGACTCTATAATGGAACAAACAGATGGAGTTTTGGTGGCAAGAGGGGACTTGGGAAATGAATTCCCCTTAGAAGAGATACCGTTTATTCAACATCATATAATTAAAAAAGCAAAAAAAGCTGGAAAAATGGTAATTGTTGCTACTCAAATGCTATTGTCTATGGAGCACAATCCTTTTCCGACTAGAGCAGAAGTCTCAGATGTGGCTTATGCAATAGTAGATGGAGCTGATGGAGTTATGTTATCAGAAGAATCTGCCAGGGGTAAATATCCAGTAGAAACAGTAGCTTTTATGGAAAAAATAGCATTGATGGCTGAAAAGTATAAAGGGGAGACTTTAATAGGGTAAAATAATTAAAAAAATGAAAAATCATATATTTATAACAAGACCAATTCCGGAAACTGGATTAGAAGAACTAAGAAACAATGGTATTACTTTTGATATAGGAAATTTTAAAAAACCTCCGACTAAAAAACAATTAATTGAGGCCTTAAAAAAGAAACCATATGTTGGGGTTATTTCTTTTTTAACAGATAAATTAGAAGCTGATGTTTTTGATGCTTGTCCAACTGCCAAGTTTTTCTGTAATTTTTCTGTAGGTTATGACAATGTGGACATAGAAGAATGTAAAAAAAGGAAAATACAGGTCTCTAATACCCCTGGAACTTCTGCTGTTGCTGTAGCAGAGCATACAGTAGCCCTAATGCTTTGTTTAACCGCTAGAGTAGCTGAGGGAGACAGATTTGTGAGAAGTGGTAAATATAAAGGATGGGACCCAGATCTATTAGTGGGAACAGATTTAAGGGGAAAAACAATTGGGTTAATTGGAGTGGGAGAAATTGGAACTGAGGTAGCTAAAATACTACACTACGGCTTTGGTTCAAAAATTATTTATAGCGACTTAAAACCAAGCATTGAACTAGAAAGAATGGATGGAACCTTAAAATTAGATATCTCAGAGGTAATAAAACAGGCAGATATTTTATCGCTACATGTACCTCTTTTACCAAGCACAAGACACTTAATAAATAAAGACACCTTAGCCACAATGAAAAAAAATGCTTTTATAGTCAACACTTCAAGAGGGGCAGTAATAGATGAAAAAGCCCTAGTTAAAGCACTAGAAGATGATGTTATAAAAGGAGCAGCTATTGATGTTTTTGAAAGGGAGCCTAAATTAACGAAAGGACTAACTACTCTACATGACATAGTTCTTACTCCTCACATAGCTTCTGCTAGGATATCTGCTAGAGAAAAAATGTCCTTGATTGCTGCTATGAACATTATTTCTGGAATAAAGACAGGAAGTGTTATTAATAATGTTTGTGATTATTAAAAAATAATTATTATACTATCCATAAAATAACTATGAAAAAAAACAAAAACGGTAAACTATTTATAATGATTTTAGTTCTTCTTGCTTTTTCTTTTAATCTTTCTTTGGCTAATGGAACAGATTTACTGGAAGCAAAGAATGAAGAAGGAATAACAGGGGAAGATAGTATTTATGGAATTGATAAAATAATTAATAAGGTCAGAATTAAAAGAGAGGAATTTAGACAAAAACTAGACTGGACTAATTCTAATAGCTCAAAAACAAGTTCCTCTATAGTTGGGTTTAATAAAATAAAAGACGAGGAAAAGAAAGAGGCAGTGTTAAAAATAATTAATAATATAAAAGAGTTAAATATAAAATACATAGAAACACTGTCACTAGGAGTAAATAAAATAGAAGACATATTAGCCAAAGTAGAACATAAGGTTTGTGAATTAAATGAAAACTTAGACCTGGATGAGAAAACTTTTTTTCTAGAGATTAAGTTATCGGAAATGGGAGAAAGAATAAACTTGTTAAGAGATAGAATGATTGAACAAGCAAAAAATCAATACATTTTAATTATTAATAGCGAAGATTCACTAAGGGAAGATGTTTTGACAATAAGAAATAGTTTTGAAGAAAAGATTAATGACTTGTTCTTAAGTAGTAAAAACCTAAAAACAGAATTGAGATCTCTAGTCTTAATGCTTGGTCAAGAGTACCAAGAATACATTGAAGATGGAGAAGAAAATCAAACAAAAGAAGAAGCTGAGGAAATCATCAGCTTCTTGGATAAAGAGTAATAATGAAAAAAAAGATAAATACAACTCCTCTTATTATTATAATAGTACTTATTGTTACTATTATATTATCATTTATCATAAACAAAGAATTAGATAAGCCAAGGAAAAAAGAGCTGCCTAATGAGACAGAAGACTCCTTAATTAGAGAAATAGAAACTATAAAAATAGAAAATACTCTTGAGTCTGACCTTATAGACATAGACAGAGTACTAGATTTATTATAAAAAATGGAACCACTAGCTTCAAAAATAAGACCAAAAAATCTGAAGGATTTTATTGGACAAAAACACCTAGTAGGAGAAAATAAACCCCTTCGCTTAGCAATAGAATCTAAGCATATTTTTTCTTTTATACTTTGGGGGCCTCCAGGTGTTGGAAAAACTACCTTGGCCAGAATATATGCAAATTCTATTAATGCTGATTTTCACGAACTATCTGCTGTTTCAGCTGGAAAAGAAGATATAAGAAGAATAGTAGACAGTGAGTCGAAGAATTACACAGGAACACTCTTGGGTCCAAAGATTATCTTCCTGGATGAAATTCATCGTTTTAATAAAGCTCAGCAGGATTATCTTCTTCCTTTCGTAGAAAGTGGCAAATTAATTTTAATTGGAGCTACTACAGAAAACCCTAGTTTTGAAGTTATCCCAGCCTTATTGTCTAGAATGAGAATTTTTGTCTTAGAGGAATTAACCGAAGAAGACATAGAAAAGATAATAAAGGGTACTAAATACAAAATAAATAAAAAAGAAATTTCTTGGTTGTATAAAATGTCCAATGGAGATGCTCGGCAAGTATTATCTATGGTAGAGAACACACTATCTCTTTATGGAAAAATTACTCTTGACAACTTAAAGAATACATTGCAAAATAAATTCATTCGCTATGACAAAAGGGGAGGAGAGCATTATCATACTATAAGTGCTTTCATTAAAAGCATGCGAGCTAGTCAGCCAGATCCAGCTTTATACTATTTAGCTAGAATGATAGAAGGCGGAGAAGATCCCAAGTTTATAGCCCGTAGAATGATTATATTTGCTAGTGAAGACATAGGATTAGCTCAGCCAACTGCTTTAGTCGTAGCTAATGATGTCTTTAGAGCTGTAGAAAATGTAGGAATGCCTGAATGTGCTAACAATTTAGCATTTGGAGCAACTTATCTATCTTTAGCAAAAAAGGATCGTAAGACATATGATGCATATATGAAAGCCAAGAAAGATGTCTTAAGTTATGGAAGTTTGCCAGTTCCTATGGAGATCAGAAATGCTCCTAATGATCTAATGAAAGAGCTAGGATATGGAAAAGACTACGATATGTATTCAAAAGAAAGCTTAATGCCTAAACGACTTAAAAACAGGAGATATCTTAAAATCAGTGATTTAAGAAAAAAGGGAGAAAAATAAGAGATTAAGAGGTTGCTATAAAAACATTAAAATGCGAAAATATACTAATGAAAAGATATGCTTTCATAGATGTAGCAAATACTAAAGGATCAGCCAAAGCGTTAGGCTTCCAGATTGATCCAGAAAAACTCTATAAATACTTAAAATATGACAAATGGTCTTGTGATAAGATGTTTTGGTATGATGGAAGGATAATAAATGAAAAAAATGAGAAAAATAGAGAAAAAATAAAAAATATTGGATACGAAATGAGAGACAAAAGAACTCATTCTTTTAAAGACAAGAGAGATTTGATTATAGACGTTGAGTGTCCAAAGTGTCATGTCTCTTTCACGCATAGGCATAAAAGAAAAATAAAACCAAAAGCCAATTGTGATGTAGAGTTAACAATAGATTGCTTAGAGTTATCAAGCCCTGGCAATGAACTATTAATATTTACAGGAGATGGTGATTTTAGAGATTTACTAGAAAAAATACACGAAAAAGGGTCTATGGTTAGATTATTCTCTACGACGAAAGAGGATAAAGACGGGAACTACAGACTATCAACCAGATTAAAGGAACTTTTTACTAAAAAAGAAAATATAGATTGGTTAATATTTACAGAACTGAATAATCTTAAGAATAGATTAAAAAAAGAAGACAAGTAATAAGAAATAGCCACGAGGGATTGCTCCTTTAGCGTGGCTATTTCGAACGATATATAAATAATACACCACTTTGGTATAAAAATCAACAAGAGGGTTGTCCACACTTACTATGCTTGATTTAGTGTCGCAAAAGATATATTGTGCGACTATCTACCTTATTTAAATATAGCCACCCTATTAACAAATAAAGCCCTATTGGGCTTTTCTTTTGAATAAAAATAAAATGTCTAAATAAAACTACAAAATATCTTGCAAGCAATCATTAAATAATCTCACCTGCTCATTATAAAGACTTGTTTTCTTTGATAAACTTTTTAGTAAGAAATTATATTCTTCTACTTTTTCATTATAACTATCTACCAGCCTAACTCTTTCTTCTGCTTTTTCTCTGTCTCTCTTCCCTTCTTTTGTACTATCTATTTCTTTAGACAAAAAAGAAAAATCACCGATTAGAGCATCTAGTCTTTTTTTGCCTCTTTCTATTTCCTCTCTTAATTCTTCCTTAACTTCTGGGCAAACAGATTTTGGAGTTCCAAAGTGGACAACTATAACCCAAATCTCTCCTGAATTAAATACCCCTCTTTCAACTGCTACCCCTGTTTCTGTATAACTGTGATTAAGAATATTTTCTCTATGACCTGTGCTTTCTATCCAAGCATCTACTAATTCTCTAGGATTTTCAAAATCCCCCATGGCAAGATTTTCTCCTAATAAAATAAAATCATAGCCTACTTCCCTGCCCAAATCTTCAACTGATAATCCTTCTGGAGAGATATGATCAAAGTATTGTTTTTCCAAAATATCTTTTGCTTTCTTTTTTGCACTCAAGTTTAATTTATCATTTTCAGACAGAGCAGTTATTTTATTATTTAAACGGTACTCATTGCTGTATTCTGTGACTAAATCTGCGCCTAGGGTCTTTTCAGCTAGCTTTCTTTCTCTATTAATAACTAGAGGACCCAAATTACTTATTCCTCCTAATTTTCTTATCTCCTCTATTTTAAACTTTTTATTAAAAACAAATTTTTGCTCTAAGTAAACATTAACTTTATGATAAATCCTAGATAAATCATTTATGCTAAAAGAAAAGAAAAACACAACTAGGAGAAATATTATTACTGCTATAATTCCCCCTGTTCTTCTTTTCATATTATTTACAAGTAGCAGATAGCGAATACCCTAGCTTCTCTGCTTCTTCTTTACTACTAAACCAAATTTTATTTTCTTCTTTAATACGATTGCCCCCTGCACAACCTAAGGGATAATATTTTGTTCCGTTTTTAGAGGCAACATATCTCTTTTCGGGTGTATCCCTCCTTTTCTCTGGAAAACCGCTATTCTCCCCTTCTACAAGCATTATAGGGGCATCTGACACACTAGCTGGGCCTATTCCGACTGATAGTCTACCAATACCGAAGGAGCCTAGTCCTACTCCTATTATTACAATAGAGAACAAAAATATCATTTTGTCAAGCCCTGTTGTTCTCTTGATTTTATTTAATAAATTATGTATACTCATATCTACTTAATTATAAATAAAAAATTAGTAATTGGCTAATAAATAGTTAAAATATGGCACAGAGGAAAGCTGGAGGAGCAGCAAAAAATATAAGAGATTCAAATCCTAAATACTTAGGAACTAAACTTTACGACGGAGAAGTTGCTAAGGCTGGCTCTATTATTGTAAGACAAAGAGGGAGCAAGATATTAGCAGGAGAAAATGTTGGTATGGGGAAAGACCACACTCTTTTTTCCTTGATTAATGGGAAGGTAAAATTTGGAACAAAAAGAAAGAAAAGTTTTGACAATACGATAGTTAGAAAAAGTATTGTAAGCGTAGAGCCAGATAATTAATTTGAATAATCAAAAAACCCACCTCAATCGGTGGGTTTTTTCTATTCTATTGTTATGTTTATTTCTTTGACTAACTCCTGATTTTTTATTCTTATTTTATGAATACCCACTTCCTTAATATTGCTCATTTCAATCATTTTTTCAGTCAATTGGTAGCCAGTATTTTCTTTAACTGATTTTATTATATCCTTAGGCCCAACTGCCTTGAACAAGTGACCCTTTTCATTAGACTTGGACTTTATTATTATCTCCCTATCTTTTAATTTAGCCAAAGCTTCCTTGAACGACTGAGCATCCTCATTTTTTCTTTCCCTGACCTGTTCTTTCTGATTTTTCAATTTAGCCAGTTCTGATTTAGTTGCTAAGACTGCTAGCCCTCTTGCTATTAAGACATTTTGAGCAAAACCGCTTTTCAGGTCTTTTATTTCGTGTCTATTTCCTACTCCAGGAACATCTGCAAGTAATATTACTTTCATGTTTCTTTTTTTATTAAACTATTAATTTCAACCTTTATTTTGAAATCAAAAACTCTACTGCTTTTTCAAGTTGAGGGTCTTTGTTTTCCTCTGCGTCTTTTCTAGTATATGGAACCTCTATGTCTGGCTCTAGCCCCCCTTCTGATATTGAAACTCCTTTTGGTGTTAACCAAGATGCCACTGTGACCTTAATAGAGGTATTGTCTGTAACTTTAATAAGTTCCTGAACGGAACCCTTTCCAAAAGTTTTAGTTCCAATTAGAGTAGCTATGCCATATTCTCTTAATGCCCCTGCTAATATCTCTGAAGCTGAAGCTGATCCTCCGTCTATTAAGACTACCATGGATAAGTTTTTATTAAATAAAGCTGGTCCCTTGCTTAAATATAACTTTGGTTTCTTTTTGCTCTTAATTTCTTCTTTTAGTATAACCTCCCCTTCTTCAATAAACCAAGAAGCTATTCTAACAGCAGATTCTAAATACCCTCCTGGGTTTCCTCTTAAATCTAAAATTAATTTACTCTTTTTAGAGTCTATAAATTCCAATAATGCATCTCTAAATAAAGCGAGAGAGTTTTCTGAGAAGCTATAAAAACTAATAACGAAAACTTCGTCATTTTTAATTTCTGTTTCTATTGTAGGAATTTGAATTTCTTCTCTGGTAACTGTAATTGTCCTAGGCTCTTCTTCGTCTTCCCTTCTTATAATTAAATCAATACTAGTTCCGTCAGGACCCCTAATTAGATCAACAGCAGCCTCTGTGGAAAGATTGGTCGCCTCCACTTCCCCTATCTTCATTATCTTGTCTCCTGCCTTTAGTCCAGATCGCCAAGCAGGTGTGTCTTTTAAAGGAGCCACTATGGTTAGAGCATCGTCTCTTATTCCAACTTCTGCTCCTATTCCTTGAAAAGTGCCCCTTATTTCTTCAGCAAAATTTTCATTTTCTTCGGGAGGAAAAAATACTGTATAAGGGTCTCCAAAAGAAGAAGCCAGACCTGAAATTGCTCCCCAGACCCTTTCTTGATTAGTAATATCTTCCGCATAAATAGATTTTTCATTTAAAATATTCCATGCTTTCCAAAAAGTATTAAAATCAACCGTAGAGTCTAGTATGTGATTTTTGTTAATTAAAGAAGAAACTTTTTCTATTTCTGGCCTATTGTTATATCCTAAATATATACCAACTGAAAGTAGGAAAATTACTATGGCCAAAGAAAAAACTACATATCCTGTGTTTCTTAAAAATAAGTTCTTTTTATTCATCTTGTTTATTATCTCAAAATTAATAACTATTTTCAATCTCAGGCATTAGTGCATCTGGTGTGTATTTATTGCTAGGATCCCATAACATCCAAGAAGAAAGGCCTTGATCATAAGTTGCTTCTATTTGGTCCCTGACTAATTCTTTTGTATAAATAGCTCCTAAGTTAAAATCTTGTAGCCAAGGTCGAATTTTATTTATATCTTCTCCTTTTCTCTCTGTTTTAATTTTTGCATTTAATAATGCTCTTTCCACTACTTCGTAAGGATATAAAGCTGGGTTATCATAACCATTATAAGTGGTTGGATAGTGAGAAGGATAAACCATAGGACAAATAAAATCAAAATAAGGTAGAGTTTTCTCCCATATTTGACCAATTCCCATATCATCAGCAGCTTCAGTAGTTAGGCCGAACAAATCAGCAGAGATTGGAATATCTCCTTCTTTTTTTATTCCATCAGACAGAAATACAAAAAAGTCCTCCATATTATCAGCTCTATTCTCCCCTTCCTTTAAATTATAATCTATATCTTTTATGTCTCCATCTGAGGGATATCTAATATAATCAAAATTTAATTCATCAAAGCCAACCTCATAAGCTCCTAATGCTACAGCCAAAGTGTAGTCCCTAACTTCTTGATTCATTGGGTCTAAAAAAGATAATCCCTTTTTGTCCTTCCATACTCCCCCATCGCTTAGTTTCTTTATTGCCCACTCAGGCTTAATACTGGTCAGATAAGCATCTTGAAAAACAGATATCCTTCCTATGATATAAATTCCTTTGCTGTGTAATAAATTAGTTAATTCTCTAATGTTAGAAATTCTATTTTCTGCACTATTTAATTCTTTAATGAGGGGGTCGTCTATATTAAAACTTATTTTCCCAGTGGAATCTTTTATATCTATAACAATAGAATTTAATTCACTTTCTTCTATTATGTTAATAAGTCTATCTCTTAAGTTTTTTGTCCCTGCCACCCAGCCTGATAAATAAATAGCTCTCACTATTTCAGGGGTGTCTAAGTGGCTAATTTCTATCGGAGGAATAACTAGTTCATTTTTTTTCTCTGTCTCCTCCTCTTCTTGTTCTTCCTCTAAGGTGTCTTTTTCCTCTTTCTCTAGATCTTCTTTGTCTGTTAAATCAAATTCCATCTGCCTATTAAAAAGACTGAGAATAACTGGAGGGTAAAAATAAAGAATAACCCCACTTATTACAAAAATGAGGCCTATTAGTATTGTTTTTTGTATCTTATTGTTCTTCTTCATTCTTATTTACACTATCTACATTGTCTATAAAAGTCTTACTCTGGTTGGTTCTTCTTAGTATCCTCGCCCGAGATTCTATGTAAAAGAGATAAGATAGGTAAATAATTAAAACACCTGATATTGAAAATAAAATATTTTTCCAAATCAATGGAAGTCCTAAATAAGACAAAATTGCAATAAATAATCCTAATATAAATAAAGCTTTTTCCTTTCTCATATTTCTGAATTATAACTTATTTTTTAAGGTTCTACAATGACAACAAATTCTCCCTTTAAGCTGTCGTTATTTTCTTCTAAATATTTAATTAGATCTTTAGCTTGCCCCTCCAAGAATTCCTCAAATTTTTTTGTCATTTCCCTAGCTATAATTATTCTCCGTTTTGGCATATATTCACTTAAAGAAATCAGGGTCTTTAGAATACGGTGAGTAGATTCATAAAAAACTATAACTTTTTTGCTTTCGGCTATCTCTTTAAAAATTTTTTCTCTTCCTTTTTTATGAGGAATAAAACCCAGAAAAATAAACTTAGCTGAAGGCACACCACTAGCAGAAAGAGCAGAAACTAAAGCACTAGGACCAGGAATAGGAGAAACTCTCACGGTGTCCTTTAATTCTTTTTTAATCCTAGAAACAAGCAAAAGACCGGGATCAGAAATACAAGGAGTTCCTGCTTCTGAAACCATGGCTAGATTTTTTCCTGCTTTTAATAAATTAATGATTTCGTCTTCTTTGTTTGAGGTGGAGTGAGAATGATAGCTAATAGTTTTAGTGTTGATGTTATATTTATTTAATAAAATCTGAGTAGTTCTTGTATCCTCACAAAGAATATAATCTACTTCTTTTAATATCTTTACAGCACGATAAGTAATATCCTCCAAGTTCCCTATTGGAGTTCCAACTATGTATAAAGTAGAGATGATTTTATCATCGTTTTCCATATAAAAATTATATCATAAATAAAAAAAAGCCCCGAGGGCTCATTTTTTATAGAATTTCTTAAAATGTATAAAATACATTAGAAAAAGAAAGACCAATGAGGGAATTCCGGTCCACAAATACGCCTTCCTGGCCTGCTCCATAAGACTTGGTTTATCTAAGTAATAATGAAGAGCTCCAAAAAAAGCAATGACCGAAATAAAAAAAGTAACAACTATCGCTAGTTCATAGTAGCGATAACCGAGAAACTGCTTTTTCTCGGATTTTTTATTTAATTTTTTCATATTTTGTATAGTTTTTGATTAATTTAAAAAGGCAATTGTTGCCTGCTTAAATTAACCAAAAACTAACACTACTTCGCCTAAAGACTATCATAAATAAAAAACTTTATCAACCTATGTTTGTAGCTTAAATATTTGTATTTATTCAATTTTTCTGGTATTTTATAAGAGTCCGGCCCCATCGTCTAGTGGTTAGGACATATCCTTCTCAAGGATAAAACCAGAGTTCGATTCTCTGTGGGGTCACAAAAGCGCGAATTCAAAAAGACTGGACTGCTCCAGTCTTTTTCGCTTTTGTGAAGACGGAAGCATGTTTTTCTAGCAAGAAAAACAGCTGAGTCCGGGGCTGGAAAATTTGCGAGCCCACCACTACCCACTTCTAAAAATAAAGAGAAGTGGGTGTGCGGACAGGCGACGGCGAGCAAATTATTGTGGCCCACACCACTCCTGCATGCGAAGCATTCCTTTTTAATAATCGTAAAATAAAAAACACCGATTAGGTGTTTTTTATTTTAAAAAGCAAACTGCTTTGCTTTTGTGCGATTTGTGAGGGCGGATCCCCACAAACCCATATTTCCATTGCTTTTTGTGGTTAGATTAAGTTTCTTCAGAATAAAACTGAGGAATTGTCTTTTAGTTAAATAAATATTTACTAATAATAAAAAAGCTAAAGGATGGAAATATAGGTGTGGGGATTTAGCATAATTTCGCCAGCCCGCCTGCTAATGCTTAGCATTTCGGGCAGGCAGGCGAAATAGCCGAGCCGGGTGAGAAAGCGAACACTTGGAGCTTTTGCAAGACCTTGAGCGTTTTGTAATCAAAATGCGAAAGGTGTACAGATCCTGAAAGGATCGCGAGTACTTACATATTTTGCGAATACTTGGAGCAAAATATTTAGTAACTTGTGACCACACCACTCCTGCATGCGAAGCATTCCTCTTAACTAATCGTAAAATAAAATATTAATAAGAAAACATGTTTATTGCCCCACTGAATGACTCTCCGAGACAATTTTCGCAATAATAACTTACATTTCTTGAGGACAGAAATTTTGTAGAGTGAATTGAAGGGTGCTTGTCCATGTAATATATAAATAATTCTCTGTTGGAGCAATGCAGGTATTCCCTTTTTAACTTATTTAAATAACTTTTTAAACTTTTTGGACTGAAATTTCTACGCACTTTATCAACATAGGCTCTTGGTTCAAGAGAGGTATTAAAGGGGTTTTTGATTTCAGATAAGTTTTCATGACAATTAGACCCATGAGTCCTTAGGTAAGGTAAATAATATCCCAGAGACCCAGAGAATAATATAATAATTATAGCCAATATAAGAAGTTTTTTCACAAGTCAATTATACCATTTTAGATTTTATATTTCCTTAAAAAAATTGACAAATGAGTAAAACTGTGGGAGTATGAGGGAAAACATCTAAAAAATTGAAGAATGAAAAAACTAAGAAAGAAATTCTCAGATAAAATCTGGGAAAAGGGCAGGTCTCTTTCAAAAGGAGATCTGGTTGTTATAATTATTAAGGATGACCTTAATAATTATAAAGTCAACCTTATTAGAAGAGAATTGTTAGATGAAAGTCATTTAACAATTCCCTGGTATGATTTGCCTGATTATGCAAAAAAATTAGGAAAATACACCGGGAGAAGAGTTTTTATTTCTAAGGAAATAAAGACAGTTCTGAAAATATCTGAGATTATTTTCAGAGATTGTGAAAAATAAGGGCTAAGCCCTTTTTTTTATTTCCACTCTTTATTTTGCCTACACAAAAGTTCTGATTTTTTATCTTTTTCTAAAATTATTCTTTCAACTATTTTCTCCATTCTCATTTTTTGAGAGCCTTTTACTAAAACCACATCCCCTTCTCTTATTTCTTTTTCTACATAATTCCCTATTTTTTCTAAATCATTAAAGGAGGCAATGTCTCTTTTGTTAAACCCACTACTCAAAGCTCCTTCCATAATAAACTCAGCTCTTTGTCCAACCACTATTATCTTATCCGCTGACTCTGCTGCTTTCACTCCCACAGAAAAATGCTCCTCGTCTGTGTGTTTCCCTAATTCCAGCATGTCTCCTAATATTGCTATCTTACGAATCCCTGGGCTTTCTTTTAAGACATCTAGAGCAATTTGTTGAGCCAAAGGAGAGGAGTTGTAGCTGTCATCTATTATCAAGGAATTATTAATACCTTTTAGTAACGATAACCTTCCTGGAGGATTTTTATATTTAGAAATAATTTCTATGCTCTCTAACAAATCAAAACCCAACTCCCTAGCACAAGCTAGAGCCGAAGTGATTATTCCTGCATAATGTAATCCGAGAATATTAGACAAAGAAACAGGATAGGTGTTTCCCTCATAGTTAATTTTAAAATTAATCCCAGGAGCTTCTTCTCTCTCTTTCTCCATATGAACTATTTGATAAGTAGAATTTGAGTCAGATCCAAAAGAAATTGTTCTGGCTTCAGAATACTGACGAAGATCATAAACCCTAGGATCATCATTGTTTAAAATTAACAAACCGTCTTTTTTCAGAGCTTGCACTAATGATTTTTTCTCACTCTCTAATTCTTCTATGTTTTCAAAAAACTCAATATGGGCTGGGCAGTCAGAAAACTTAGTAACAATTACAATGTCTGGTTTTAACCATTTAGCTATTTTGTTTTTTATGTCTCCCGCTTTCCTTAATCCAATTTCTAAAATTATATATTGTGGATATTTATGTTTCCAAAAAATTAAGCTTAGGCCATGTATCATTACCCCTATCCACATAAAAAAATCATGGCCCCCGTCATAGCAACCTAAAATAGTTAAGGGTAATCCAATTTCATTATAATAATTTTTCTCACTCATCCTTACTGCGGCACTAGAAGAGATTATTGAGTATAGTGCTTGTTTGGTAGAAGTTTTACCCACCGAACCAGTAATGGCTATTATCTTAGGCTTATATTTTAATATTACAACCTTTGATTGCCAGGTTATAATTTTAATTAAAATTTTTTTAAAAAATTTTTTCATTAGGTCTTAGTGTTACCTATCTACTTATATTTTATCACAAAAAGCTATCTATCTGGAGAAACATTATAGTACCCTAGGAGAAATTTAGCGATATTAACAAAAGGAGGAATTAGTGTTTGAGAAGCATATTTTACATTTTTAGGATTTTTTAAATAAATAAAAACTAAAAACTTGGGATCATAAGCAGGAAAATAAGCAAAGAAGGAGTGAGTATGTCTATCCTCATAATACCCTCCTTGTTTTTCATTGGCTATTTGAGCTGTTCCTGTTTTTGCTGCGACAGTATAGTGGTCAAATTTATAAGAGCCATTATCATAACTATCAAAAACTTTAACTAACATTTTAGTTATAGTTTCTGCTGTTTCTTCTTTTATTATATTTTCAGCTACATGGGAGGGATTATTTTTTTGATTAGACCCTCCATTGTACCTAATTTCTTTCATTAAGTGTGGCACAATTAAATTTCCCCCGTTGGCTAAAATACTCAAACTCCTAACTACACCCACTGGACTAAAGGCTATTCCTTGGCCAAAAGAAGCATTAGCGTGCTCTATGTCTCTGGGACTATCTAGTAAGTTTTTAACCAAACCAGGAGTCTCATTTGGTAAATCTATGTTAGTTTTTTCTCCTAATCCAAACAATTTAATATATTCTTTTAAGTTCTTATTTCCTAGTTTACTTTGAACAAAAACCATCCCTGTATTAAGAGACTGATTTAAAACCTCTTGCATGTCTATGTGTCCCCTGCCTTTTTTATCAAAGTTATTAATTATCTTTTTCTCTACTACTACATATCCTTCGTCATAATAAGTTGTCTCTGGACTAATCACTCCTACATCTAATGCACTAGCCATTACTATTGGTTTTATAATAGAGCCAAATTCTAAAACATTTTCCACTAGTGGGTTTCTATACACCTCTGGATCAGAAACATTTCTAAAATCATTTAAATCAAAATCAGGAAAAGCAGCTAGGGCATAAATTTCACCACTTTGAGGATCAATGATAATCCCACCTGCTTCATCTGCGTTCCACTTGTTCATTACAGACAATAATTCTGTTTCAAAAGTATAAGAAACTACTGGCTCTAAAGTAGTCACTATGTCTCCTTTTTTCTTTTCTGTATTACCTTTTTTTAAATCAGAAAAAGTTTCTGCAAAAAAATTAACATGGGGCTGATCCTGAGGCCTAGCTAAAACGGACTCATAAAAACTCTCTAATCCATATCTCCCCTTTAGTTCATTTTCTTTGTATGCTAAAAATCCAATAGAGTGAGCAGCCACATCTCCACTTGGATAACTTCGCCAGTTTTCCTTGTGAACAGATAGTCCTTTTATCTTAAGGCCAGAAATCTCATCTGCTTCTTCTTTTGTCAATTTATTCGCTATTTCTTCATATGGATCTCCTTTTTTATTAGCACGAAAAACAAAGGTGTCGTAATCTATTTCTAAATAGGGTTCTAGTTTTTCATATAAAATATCTGGTTCTTCTTCTAGATCATCAGGCTTAATGGACACCTTGTATCCTGATGTCACAGTAGCAGCAGAAACCAAGCTTCCATCTTTCTTAGAAAAGAAAATAGATCCACGAGTAAAAATATCACCAGATGAAGAGATGTGCTGACTATTCACCTCATTTATGTAAATGTCTTTATCTATTACCTGAAAAATAAATAGTTTTCTTAATATCAGAATAGCAACTAAAAAAAATAAAAGAATTACCACTCTTATTCTTCCTTTGTACCCTATTCTTCTATTTTTTTTAAACATTATCTAATCGCCATATGATTAATCCCCTTGGAAACATAGAGATTTTGCTGGTTTTCAGTAAAGCCATTAGAGAAAGCATACTCCTTATCTAAACCCTTAATCATATTTAAATAAATTAAATCTAGCTCATTTACCTGTTCAGTTAAAACAGATATTTTATTCTCAAGAAGACCTCTTTTTACCGTATCTGAAGTTGCTGATATGATTAAGTACCCATAAAGAGAAGAGACAACAAGAAAAAAAGACATTAGTGTGTAAAATATTTTTTTTCTTATTTTTAAAGATTTATTATTTTCTTTTTTTTGAACTGTTCTTGTTGTCATTTGTTAAACTATTTTTTCTATTAATCTTAATTTTGAACTCCTAGAACGAGGATTTATTTTTATTTCTTCTTCGTCTGGAACATATGGTTTTTTATTTATTAAAATTGCTTGACCGTTTTTGCTTAATTCTCTAAAGCTTCTTTTTACTATACGATCTTCCAGGCTGTGAAAAGAAATTATTGCCATTCTTCCTTTTTTATTAAGCAAATTAAATCCTTTATAAATAACTTCTTCTAAGTTTTCTAGCTCCCTATTAGTTGCTATTCTTAAGGCTTGAAAAGTTTTTGTGGCAAAGTGTATCTTTTTTCCTTTATAAAAATGACCCACTGTTTTATCAAGGATAGAAACTAAATCAAAAGTATTTTCTATCTTTTTTTCTTTTCTTGCTTCTACTATTGCTCTTGCTATTTTCCTAGAATGTTTTTCTTCTCCAAAACCGAAGATTATATCTGCTAGGCTTTCTTCAGACCAATAATTGACTATTTCTTGAGCTGTAACATCATCTTCTTTGGGATTTTTTTTCATAGTCATTAAAAGAGGTTCATTTTTAAGAAAAGAAAAACCTCTCTCCCCTTCCTCAAGCTGAAAAGAAGAAATCCCTAGATCAAGAATAATCTTGTCTACTTTTTCTATTCCTAGATTTTTGAGCTCTAAATCTATCTCTTGGAAACCACTGTTTACATAAATAATATCTGCATTTTTATCTTTAGTTATGATCTTGACTCTATTGATAGCATCTATGTCTAAGTCAAAACCTATAATTTTAACATCAGAATTAAATCTCCTGATGATCTCTAAAGAATGACCCCCGCCTCCTAATGTTCCATCGACTACTATGTCACCAGGTTTTAAATCTAGCTCATCTATCGTCTTGCTAAGCAAAACCGGTATATGTTTCATATTAAAGAACTCCTCCCTGCCCTAATTTATCTGCCAGGGCGTCTGCTTCATTTTCTACTTCTAGCTTGTATTCATTCCAAATTCTTTCATTCCAAATTTCTAGCCTATTTTGAACTCCAATAACTACTACCCTGTCTGATAACTCAGAACGATCTTTTAAATTTTCTGGAATTAATATCCTGCCACTTCCATCAACTTCTACAACCACAGCCTGACCAAACATAAATCTAGAAAAACTCCTATTGTCACTAGCCAACATTGAAGAATCTGATATCTTGTTAGATATTTTTTCCCACTCTTTAAGAGTATATAAAGACAAACAACGATCTAGGCCTGGAGCCAAGACCATATTTTTTCCCATTTCTTTTCTAAACCTAGCTGGTAGAGAAATTCTATTCTTGTCATCTAGTGTATGTTTGTATTCTCCAATTAGCATAATAACTGGTGGAATGATTAATTATTCCCACTTCATCCCACTTAATAGTTATTATAGACCACTTTCCCCCACAAGACAAATTATTGTTTTTTATCAAAACTGTGGATAAGTAAAAAAAGCCCCCTGAGGGGCTTTTTTGCTAGTTTTTTATTTAGGCTGAGTTATTGGAAAAAATATTACATCTCTTAGGTTCTTTTGTTCAGTTAAAATAGCCACTAAACGATCAATCCCCATACCGAAACCAGTCATTGGAGGCATTCCATGTTCCATGGCAGTTAAAAAATCTTCATCTATTTCCATTGCTTCCTCGTCTCCTTCTTCTTTCGCCTTAGCTTGTACGGTTAACAAATCTCTTTGGACCAAAGGGTTAACCAACTCTGCATATTGATTAGTTATTTCTGCTCCTCCTATTATTAACTGGGCCACTCTGGCTGTTTTATTTTCTTCATCTTGCTGAGCTAGGGGCTTTAATTCTCCAGGAAAATCAATTACGAAAGTAGGATTGATTATCTTAGGTCTGGATGATTTTTTATAAATGAAATCTAATAAATTCCCCCTACCTGTTTTCTCTGCCTCTTCTTTCTTCATTCCCCATTTTATGGCCTCTTCTCTTGCTTCCTCCAAACTAATTGTCTTTATGTTAATATTAGCATTTTCTTTTAATAGATCAGCAAATGATATTCTGGGCCAAGCTCCACTAAAATCTACTTTCACTTCTTTTCCCTCTCTGTTATACACTGAAAAAACATTTTTTTGCATAATGTTTTCAGCTAAAGACCTAATTAGCTCTTCAGTCCACATCATACTAGTTTCCAATGTTTGATAAGCAGCATACCATTCTATCATTGTAAATTCTTGTAAATGAGTTGGGTCTGACCCCTCATTTCTAAAGTTCTTTCCAATTTCATAAACTCTTTCATATCCCCCCACCATTACTTTTTTATGATCTAATTCTAGGGCTATCCTTAAAACCATTGGCATATCATAATCATTGTGGTGAGTTTCAAAAACTCTTGCCATTGCTCCCCCTGCTTGATTTTGTAAAATCGGAGTTTCTATTTCCATAAAACCCTTATCGTCCAAATATTTTCTTATTGCTTGTATTACCTTAAACCGAACTTCAAACCTTTCATAGGTTTCTTCATTTGTTAATATGTCTAAATATTTTTTTCTTCTTATTTCTTCTTGATCCTGTAATCCACACCACTTATCTGGCATTGGTAAAAGAGCCTTAGAGCCCATTATCCAATCTTTTATTAAAATACTTTCTTCTCCCCTAGCCGTCACAAAAATAGAACCTGTTACTCCTATGTAATCTCCGCAGTCTACACAATTTTTAAATAAATCAAATAAATCATTACTTATTTCTTCCTTTTTTAGAACTGCCTGAAAACGACTTCCCCCTGATTGCAAAACAACAAAAAGAATAGACCCTTGACCTCTTATAATCATCACCCTCCCTGCTGTAGAAACATCTTTGTCTCCTAATGAATCTTTTAGTTCACTAAATTTATTTTTTACCTCTGAGACCGAATAATCAAAAGGCACAGACACTGGATAGGCCTCCATGCCTGCTTCTTTTAATAATTCTATTTTCTTTAGTCGCACATTGCGTAATTCTCTCAAAGTAGACATAACTCTATTCTATATCAATTAGAGTGTATTTGACCAGCCCCTTAGGAGTTTTTATCTCAAACTCTTCTCCTTTCTTTCTTCCCATGAGAGCTTTGCCCAAAGGAGATTTATAAGAAATTTTACTTTGACTCATGTCTGATTCTTCTGTTCCCACTATGTGATAAGTGATTTCTTTCCTTTCTCCTGCTTTTTTAACCTTAACCGAAGCACCCACCTCTACCTTAGAACTAGAATGCTTTTTAACTATTACGGCTGTCTTAAGAAGGATTTCTATTCTTCTTATGCGATCCTCTATCCTTCCTTGCTCATCTCTAGCTTCGTGATATTCTGAATTCTCAGATAGATCACCTAAGGCCTTGGCAGCCTCTATTGCTTCTATTATTTCTTTTCTTCTAAAGGTTTTAAGAAAATCTAATTCTCCTTCTAATTCTTTTCTTTTTCCTTCTGTTATGTAATTAATTTCCTCCATAGTCAATCCATATTATCTTATTTATTATCATAAGTCAAAATAAGCAGGAGTATTTCTTTCCATATAGTCCACAACATCTCTCATCACCCTGGTAGCATTACCCGAAGCTGACTTGGGTCCTCTTTCCATAACCAAAGCAAAAGCATATTGTGGCTTATCAAATGGGAAAAATCCTATAATCCAAGAGTTAGTATTAGTGTTGCCTAATCCCACCTGAGCAGTTCCTGACTTGGCGGCTATTTTAATATTTGGAGAATTTACTGCCAAGCAGGTTCCTTCTGTAACTGCCATCCTCATTCCTTCTAAAATAACACTTAAGTATTTTTCATTTATATTAATTTGTTGACTTGGCTTGATGTCTCTGTTCTCTTCTTTTATTAATCTAGGAGAGAAAAACTTTCCTTTATTGGCTAAACCTGCTACTGCTTTAACCATTTGAATAGGGGTCACCTGAAAACCATATTGACCAATTGCTGTGTTGTAAGTATCTCCTATCCTCCACGGATCTCCTTTGAAGATTTTTTCTTTCCACTCTGGGTCTGGTATTACTCCTTCTTTTTCTCCAGATAAGTCTACTCCTGTTTTTAATCCTATGCCAAACATCTTTGAATAATTATCTATACCAGAAATACCTAAGCCTTTTTGATTTTCATATCCTCCACCTATTTGATAAAAATAAACGTCCGAAGAAACCGAGATTGCTTCTCTCATGTCAACATTGCCAAAAACACCATGGTCCCTAAAGATGGACCTTAATTCAGGATAATAAGGATTGGGAATAGAAATAGACCCACCTGAATAAATTGTCTTCTCGGGGGTGATTAATTCTTCAACCAATGCCCCATACCCCAAAAACGGCTTAACAATAGACCCTGGGCTATATAAACCAGAAATAGGCCTATTTAAAAATACTTTTCGGCTATCGTTTAGATAGAGATTAATTTTATCTCTATCTCTTCCGTCTGAAATAATATTGCTGTCATATTCAGGATAACTAACGATAGATAACAAATCTCCATTATTAATGTCCATTAACAACCCAGCCCCTCCCTGAAAACCAACATTTTCTGCCATCTTTGAAATAGCCCTGTACATCTCTTTTTGAATTCCACTGTCTATTGTTAGAAATAAATCTTCTCCTTCTTTGGGTAATAAAATTTTATTCTCAGACTCTACTTTCCCTATAGCATTCATTTCTCTTATTTTTATGCCATTTTCTCCAGAGAGCCTATCATTGTAAAATTTCTCCACTCCATCTTTTCCAATAAAAGAATCCTGCCAATAAAACCCAGCAGAGTCTTTGGCTGGAGAGCTTGTGTATCCCAAAAGTAGAGAAAATCCAGGCTCTGAAATATAAGCTCTTTTTGGATCTGAGCCTTCTGAGCCATCCTCTCTCTTATTCCAAGCCAACAAAACCCCATTACGATCATATATCAATCCCCTGTCTGCTATAATTGGCTGTCTCATTAAAGTATTATTCTCACTTTTCTCTAGATAAGCTTGTCCCTTAATTATCTGCAAGTCTACTAATTTCCAAATAAAAATAAATAGTGCCAATAAAAAAAATGAGCCCAAAAATAAAAGAGATCTCTTTGGTATTGGTTTTTCTAATCTCCCCTCAAACTGTTGTTTATTAAAATTCGGCAAGTTCTCTGAATCTAGAAATATCTCATCTAGATTGATTTCTTTTCTTATTTTTTTTCTTTTTTTAAATCTTTTATTCATTTGTTAAAAAAAATAGTTTGTCTTTTTATGTATTCTGTAAAAACAAAAAAGGCTAAAGATGTGGATAAATAAAAGTACTCATTAGAAATTAACTGTTCGCTCTCAGGAGAATACAAAGAAAACATCATTATGGAGAAAAATAGAAATTCAAAAAAATTCTTAAAAATAAATAACCCTACTATTAGCAACAATACACTTATCCACCAAGGGCAGATAAAAATAGAGAGAAACAACAATAGGTCAAATAATATCCTTTTAGCCATAGGGTCATTATACCACTCAGTCCCAAAAAGCTCTATTATCTATATCTAAAAGACCGGTAAATAGCTCTTATTAAACCGAGGACAAGCAAGGTGAAGAAAACATAGAAAGCAGCTTGTTTATTGAATATAAAATTAAAAACTTTCCAGAAATATAATTTAGCATAATTAGAAATCAAGCCTTCTTCCTCGTTTTCTTTTTTATTATCTAATTCTTTTTGGCTTTTTTCTACATTAGAAATAATCTCATTTCCCTTTTTTTGGCGATATAATTCAAGCCAATTAAACCACTTGTATACTTTTTCCTTTGTTTCTTTGCTAACAACTTTGCCCACCTTTTCTTCTGCTTTATCTATTAAATCCTCTATAGTATCTGAAACATTTACCTCCTCTCCTTCTTCATTTCTAATTGTTACAGGCACACTTATCCTACTGCCACCAGTGCTATTTGTTTTTATCTTTAAGTCCTCCTCTTTTCCATTTTTAATTAATTTTGGAGAGATAATTTTAGCACTCATTGTGTGAGCCCCGGCTGTTGCTTCCCAGGAAACAGAAACCTCTTTCAGCTCTTGAGGATTAATGGAAACATCACGGCTTCCTAGTATCAGACTCTTGTCGTAAAATTCAATTTTAGCCTTAATTATCTCTCCTGTTCCATTCCAAAGAGCTGTATGTATTTTAATATTTTGTCCTTCTTTTAATTCCCCTCCTGAATACCACAATTGGTCAGGCATAAAAACTAAATCATTAGTAGTCTTAGCTAGAACAGTTAAAGATAACGAAAAGGTCAGAATACATAGAGATAAAAAAATATATTTTTTCATTTTATTTAAAATTATTTAATAATATTAATTCCCAAGCCAATCATTGTATTTTTCTATTATTTTCTCAACAACTCCTTCTAGTGGCAAAAGAGATGTGTCCACAATTAAATCAAAATTATTTGGATCTGTGTAGTCTCTTATGTGATACATTTCTTGATATCTCTTTCTTTCGCTCTCTTGCCTGGCCTTAATATTTCTTGCTACTCCTTCTTGGGTATCAAAATCAGAACTAGCTTCATTTAAACGATTGGGTTTTTCTTTGTCTTTTAAAATTCTACCTGCGGCTATTTCTGGATCTAATTTTAAAAATACCTTAAATGACTTTGGGATAAAATAAAAACCTAAACGAGAGTCTATGACTACCCTTTCCTTTTTTCCTACTTCCTTGTTTTTATTGTCTAGCTCTTCGTCTATGCTCCTGTCTTCTTCCGCTAATAAATTTAACTCCGCCAGAGAAATATTTTTTTCCTCTGCTAGTGATCTCATAAAATCCCCAGTTGAATAATGTTCATAATTCAAACTTTCTGATAATTTTTTAGCCGTAGATGACTTCCCGCTTCCTAAGTTACCTGCTATTGTAATTATCTGTTTTTTGTTCATATAATTATTAGTATTATCTATATTCTAATAATACCACAAAATGGTCAAATAATTAACAATATGCTATATTAAAGCTGTAATAATAAGGTTAAATTTTAAAAATGAAAATTCTTGCCATTGAAACATCTTGTGACGAAACAGCCATTGCTTTACTTGAAATTGACAGAAAAAAAAATGTAGATCATTTCAAAATACTAAGCAATCAGATTTCTTCTCAAACCATTCATTCTCAATATGGGGGTGTTTTCCCAATGATGGCAAAAAGGGAGCATTCTAAAAATATTTTAGATATTTTTAAAAAAACATTGGAAGAGGCAGGTTTGTTAAAAGAAAAAGAAGTAAAAAAACCTCTTAGTAAAAAAACTGAAATAAAAATAAAAGAAATCTTAAACAGAGAAGATGATTTAGCTAAAAACTTTATTGATTTTTTTGAAAAAACAGAGAAGGTAAAAATAGACGCAATAGCTGTAACTGAAGGTCCGGGATTAGAACCAGCTTTGTGGGTTGGAATTAATTTTGCTAAAGCTCTTAGTTTGTACTTGGACGCTCCTTTAATTCCTGTTAACCATATGGAGGGGCATATTTTTTCTACTTATATTACAGGAGACGAGTCTTTTAAGATTGAAAAAGGAAAAGAAAAATTCCCCATCATCTCTTTGCTTGTTTCTGGGGGACATACAGAGTTAATTCTAATTGAAAAATGGGGAAAATATAAAAAAATTGGAAAGACAAGAGATGATGCTTCAGGGGAAGCCTTTGATAAGGTAGCAAGAATGCTTGGCCTCCCTTACCCAGGAGGTCCTCACATTTCTAAATTAGCAGAAAAAGAACGAGAAAGTTCTAGCAAAAAAAATGAACCACTGGTGGATGTTTATTTTCCTAGGCCTATGATTAATTCTAAAGATTATGATTTTTCCTTTTCTGGACTTAAGACTTCTGTTCTTTATTTAATTAGAGACTTGGAAAAAAAAGATGAAAAAATATTAGAAAAAAGGAGAGTTAAAGAAGTAATAGCTAAAGAGTTTGAAGACTCTGTAGTTGAAGTCTTGGTCTCGAAGACTTCAAAAGCAATAAAAGAGTTTGGGGCTAAAAAACTTATAGTAGGCGGAGGAGTGTCTGCTAATAAATACTTGCGGCTAAAATTGTTAGAGAAAATAAATACACTAAACAACAAAGGAGAAAAGGAGGAAATAACCCTACACTTCCCTTCCCTGAAACATTGTGGGGACAATGCCCTAATGATAGCCATTGCTGGTTTTTATCAAAGCAAAAAAACAAGAAAAAGTAAAAAAATAGAAGCAGACGGAACAAAGGCTATGCCTTGTTAATTTGCCCACAGATAAACAGTGTCTGTCAATGATGTTTTAGGTATTATTTTTTGGAAAAAAAACCTAAAAATGCTATATTTTAATAATGGAAAAAGAAATAGATAGTAAGCTCTTGAGCCCTTATAATCCACAAGAAACAGAATCAAGAATATATGAAATTTGGGAAAAATCAGGGTTTTTTAATCCAGATAATTTACCAGAGAGACATAAGGAAAAATTTACTATTGTAATGCCTCCTCCCAATGTAACTGGGGTTCTTCATATGGGTCATGCTTTGATGGTCACCATAGAAGACATAATGATTAGATACCAAAGAATGCAAGGAAAAAAAACCCTCTGGTTGCCAGGAACAGATCATGCTGCTATAGCCACTCAGTCTAAGGTAGAAAAAGATATTAAGAAAAAAGAAAAGAAATCCAGATACGATTTAGGAAGAGAAGAATTGCTTAAAAGAATTGAAGTCTTTGCTGAAGAGAGCCACAAGATTATCACGTCTCAAATTAAAACATTTGGGGCTTCTTGTGATTGGTCTAGGGAGGCTTTCACTTTAGACGAAAAAAGAAATTTGGCTGTTAGAACTGTTTTTAAAAAAATGTATGATGATGGGCTTATTTACAGAGGCCACAGAATTATAAATTGGGACCCAAGAGGGCAAACAACTATTTCTGATGATGAAATAGTTCACGAAGAAAGAAAAGCCAAACTATATACCTTTAAATATTCTAAAGACTTCCCTATTCCTATCTCTACAACTAGGCCTGAGACTAAACTGGGAGACTCTGCTGTAGCTGTTCACCCTGAAGACACTCGCTATCAGAAATACATTGGAAAAACTTTTATAGTAGAAGATTTTTGTGGAGTTAAGTTAAATATAAAAATAATAGCAGATAAAGAAGTTGATCAAGATTTTGGTACAGGGGCACTAGGAGTAACACCTGCCCACTCTATGACTGACTGGGAAATGGGCATAGAAAACGATCTTCCTGTAATTCAAGTAATAGATGAAAGAGCCAGAATGATTGTCGGAAATGAGGACATAATAGGAAAGAAAACAACAGAAGCAAGGGAAAATATTGTTAATTATCTTAAGGAAAATAACTTATTAGAAAAAGAGGAAGAAGTAGAGCAGAATGTGTCCACCGCAGAAAGAACTGGTGGTATTATAGAGCCTTTACCGAAATTACAATGGTTTATAGCAGTTGAAAAACCTTTTGTTGTGAAAAATTCTAATATAAAAGGAATAGAAAGTGGTTCAACCACTACTCTAAAGGAAATAATGAGAAAAACTGTTTCAGAAAAAGATATTGAGATTATCCCAGAATATTTTAATAAAACTTATTTTCATTGGATAGATAATTTGAAAGATTGGTGCATTTCTCGTCAAATATGGTATGGGCACAGAATTCCTGTCTGGTATAAAGAAGAAAAAGTATATTGCGACATAGAAGAACCTAAAGAAGATGGTTGGGCTCAAGACGAAGACACTCTGGACACTTGGTTTTCTTCTGCTTTGTGGACTTTTTCTACTCTAGGATGGCCAAAAGAAACAGAGGATCTTTCATTTTTTCATCCGACTGATGTTTTAGAAACTGGATATGAAATTCTGTTTTTCTGGGTGGCTAGAATGATTTTAATGTCTGGATATGTCCTTGGAACTATTCCATTTAATACTGTTTATCTTCATGGAACAGTGAGAGATCATAAGGGAAGAAAAATGTCTAAGTCGTTAAACAATGGAGTAGATCCAATAGACATAGCTAATAAATTCGGAGCTGATGCCGGAAGAATGGCTCTAGTTGTTGGAAATACCCCAGGTACAGATATGAAATGGAGCGAGGACAGAGTTAGGGCTAATAAGAATTTTGCTAACAAGATTTGGAATATAGCCAGATTTGTTCTAGAGAGCACCAAGGGCACTCAACCTGATTTATCTTTTCAAAATTTTAGCAAAAAAGATCTTGAGCTAAAGAAAGAGAGAGATGATTTTGTTCAGGATATCACCAAGGACATGGAGAACTTTAGGTTCTATATGGCTGGAGAAAAAATATATCAATACTCTTGGCATTCTTTTGCTGATTTAATACTAGAAGAAAGTAAGGAAATATTTGCAAGTAATAATGAGGATGAGAAAAAATCTAGAAAACAATTCTTGCTTCAAACATTATCTGTTATCATTAAAGTACTCCATCCTTTTATGCCTTTTTTAACAGAAGAACTTTGGTCTCTTTTTCCAATTAAAGAAAAGAACTTATTAATAATAGAGGAATGGCCTAGTTAAATGTTGGCTAAAATAACACAAGATCCAAAAGTTTTTATATTGGCTGTTTTAAGTGGTCTTATTCCTGCTATTTTCTGGCTTTGGTTCTGGTTAAGAAATGAAGACAAAGAAAGACCTGAACCGTTAGGCCTTATTGTTCTTTCTTTTATAGTAGGAGCGTTAGTTGTTTTTCCTACTATGGCCCTAGAAAAATATTCTCTATTTTTCTTTAGAGAAAACAGTGATCTTAAAATAGTTATATGGGCCACAATAGAAGAGCTTCTCAAGTTTTTAGCGGCCTTTTTAATTATTTACAAAAACAAATATGTAGACGAGCCAATAGATTTTCCTATGTATTTTATTGCTGTTGCATTAGGGTTTGCCGCCCTAGAAAATACTCTTTATCTATTAGGGGCCTTTGATTCTAGTGGGGCTACTGTTGGATTATTGACTGGAAATCTTAGGTTTTTAGGATCAACCCTGCTTCATGCTATAGCAAGCTCAATGATAGGAAGCTCCCTGGGAATGGCCTTCTTTTTAAAAAAAAGAAAAGGTCGCTATCTCTGGATAGGAATATCTGGAGCTATCGTATTGCATAGTGTTTTCAATTTACTTATAATGAGAGAAGGAGGCAGAAATTTTCTACCAGTCTTTGGTTTTCTGTGGGTCACAACAATTATAAATCTTCTCGTTTTTGAGAAACTTAAGCGTATGGGAAACTATCTTCCTGTACTAAAAGAAAAATCAACATGAAAAAGAAATCATTTTTAGAAAGATTAACGGGCAATTTAAGAGTAGATGAAGAAGAATTAGAGGAAGATTTTTTTGAAGAAAAATCATCTAAGAGGAACTCAAAAAGCCTAGATACAGCAAAAGGAGCAGCTGAGGAAAAAGAAGAAGGCTGGGAAGAGGAACAAGAGGCAGAATTAACGATAGATCTTTATCAGACTCCGACAGATATAATAGTTCAGACCATGGTAGCTGGAGTTCAGCCAGATAATCTTTCTATAACGATTACGAGAGACATGATAACAATAAAAGGAAAAAGAGAAGAAAGTCATACAGTAGAAAAAGATAATTATTTTGTTAGAGAATTATACTGGGGATCATTCTCTAGATCTATATCACTACCAGAAGAGGTTGACCCTGAAGAAGCAGAAGCAATCGAAAAACATGGACTTTTAATTATAAAATTACCTAAATTAGATAAAAACAGAGAAACAAAACTGAAAATTAAGTCCATATAACAACTTAATTTAAAGTTGAAAGAGGTTTTTTTATATGCTATTATTTTACCTATGGAGAAGGGAGAAAAAGAACTACTGAAGGAGATATTAGCTCTTCAAAAAGAAAATAAGGAAATATTATTATCTCTAAAGAAAAGCATAAGATGGACTTCTCTTTCTAGAGCTTTTTATTGGATCTTAATCGCCGCTATGGCACTAGGCGCTTTTCTTTATATAAAACCTTATTTGGGAGGATTTCTTAATATATATAGCGGAAATGTTTCGGGGGTAAATATATTGGAGTTAAGAAAAAGTTTAACAGAATAATAATGCTTGGGTAGCTCAGTTGGTAGAGCGCTCCCCTGAAGAGGGATAGGTCGGCAGTTCAATTCTGCCCCCAAGCACAGAACCACAGGACCGTCCTAGACACAGGACGGTCCTGTGTAATATCTCTACGCCTAATAGAGATATTGGTTTGTGGGGGGGGCCTGTCCCCACATCAATATCTCCACACCTAATGGAGATATTGGTAGTGGGGATAACCAAGTGTCCGGCCGGACCTCTTGTTACACCAAGAGACTTTCTGTTATTATTTCATAAGGGTTATTTTTGATTTTTAGACTTAAGGTCTCCCGAGTCTTTTTTCCATTTTTACCCTTATATAGTAATGCTTATTCTATACTCAGCTTACACGATCGTACGTTTTGAGTATAAATAGGCCTTTATAAAATAAGGGTTATTTTTGATTTTTAGACTTAAAGTCTCCCGAGTCTTTTTTCCATTTTTACCCTTATATAGTAATGCTTATTCTATACTCAGCTTACACGATCGTACGTTTTGAGTATAAATAGGCCTTTATAAAATAAGGGTTATTTTTGATTTTTAGACTTAAAGTCTCCCGAGTCTTTTTTCCATTTTTACCCTTATAACATAAACCTAGAAATTAACAGGTGTAACAAGACGGACGGCCGTCCGTCTTGTTACACCTAGCGAAACAGAGCAAATAAATTTGCTATATTTTAACTCACGCTTTTGGTCACAAATAATTCCTCTGTCGTCACATCGGAATTTTCGCGACCCCGGCTCGCGGTTTTGTTTGCTAACAAAACATCGCTCCGCCTCACAAAAGCGAAACAGAGCAAATAAATTTGCTATATTTTAACTCACGCTTTTGGTCACAAATAATTCCTCTGTCGTCACATCGGAATTTTCGCGACCCCGGCTCGCGGTTTTGTTTGCTAACAAAACATCGCTCCGCCTCACAAAAGCGAAATATAGCAAATAAATTTGCTATATTTTAACTCACGCTTTTGGTCACAAATAATTCCTCTGTCGTCACATCGGAATTTTCGCGACCCCGGCTCGCGGTTTTGTTTGCTAACAAAACATCGCTCCGCCTCACAAAAGCGAAATATAGCAAATAAATTTGCTATATTTTAACTCACGCTTTTGTGCCCTCGGCAGGAATCGGTCACTCTCGTGGATATTTTGTTTCTGGTTCGACAAGCTCACCATCACAAAATATCTCACTCCATCGGCCCCCACTCGGTCGTTTCCTTTTTCCTAATCTTAATTAGGAAAAAGGGCTTTGCGCGACCTCGGTTCGATTCCCGCGAATTGCACTAAAATTCTAAATCCCAAGAACTCCGTTCTTGGTCTTAAGTATTTTATGTGCCCTCGGCAGGAATCGAACCCACATCTATTCCTTAGGACGGAACTGTTCTATCCATTGAACTACGAGGGCTTTTATAAAAACACTCCCTTCGGAATGTTTTTATATTCTAATTATCTTATTCTTCTATGTCTAGAAGTTTGCTTAGTTTTTCCTTGTCAAAACCAATAACTAAGTCATCTCCAATTACAGTTACAGGTACCCCCATTTGTCCACTTTTATCTAGCATCTCCTTTCTTTTTTCTAAATCGGTGGCCACATTAAATTCCTCATAAACAATTCCATTAGCAGTAAAAAAATCTTTTACTAGATTGCAAAAATGGCAAGAAGGGGTAGAATAAATTGTTACTTTTTTCATATTTTTATTTATTAATTATTAATATTTAACTTTTTTATTATAGCATATTTTACCAAATGCTTAAATTATAAAAATTGATGAGGGGGTAACAAGGTGGACGGCCGTCCGTCTTGTTACACCAATGAAGCATTACTAGTTAGTAATTTGGATTCTCGCACGCAAGCAAAAGATTGCTTGCTTACCTGAAATAATCCCCACACCTATATTTCCATCCTTTAGCTTTTTTGTTATTAGTAAATATTTATTTAATTAAAAAAAACCTCTCAGTTTTGCTCTGAAGATTTTTCAACTAACCACAAAAAGCAATGGAAATATTGGTTTGTGGGGGTGCGGGTAGCGAGACCGCGAGTACGCTTATCGATCCTTACAGGATCTGTACACTCTTCGTATTATTTGGAATTAAAAATTCCAAATAATATACTCAGAGTCTTCGATTCTCGCACGCAAGCAAAACTATTTGCTTGCTTACCCGCATTAAAAAGCTCCACTGGAGATTTTTAATTTAGTGCGGGTAGCGAGAATCGAACTCGCGTCTCAACCTTGGGAAGGTCGCATGCTGCCACTATACCATACCCGCTTATTTTAATTTATAAAAAAACTCTTCATCTTATCTAAAAAACTTTTATTTTTTTCTGGTTCTTCTTTTTCTAGATCCTCTGGTTCTTCCTCTATGATATTTAACACTTTTTCTCCTTCTTTTGCCACCTGATACTTAATCCTTATTATCCCTTCTTTTCCCTCCTCTGTGCCAAGATCATGAATTTCCTGATTTAAGCCTTCTATTCTTTTATTTAAATCATTAACCTCATTTTCTACCACACCTCTAATAAATTTGGCATTTTGGTATCTTTTAAATAAATCAAGAGTTTTATAAGAAAAGAGTATTAATAAACCGAATAAAAAGAGTAAAACTACAGGTGAGTACCAAAGTTTATTTTTCTTTTTCTTGTGCTTCCTCATAAAGAATGCTAATATTATAACATGTTTTTCAGTTCAAAAAATAAAAAAAAGATAGAAAAAATATTTGGGATAATATCAGTGCTGATAATAATTAGTATGATCCTTCTCTACATGCCTGGTATTTTTAAATAATTTAAGAACCTCCTTTTCTAATCATTTTTAAAAAGACATCGTGGGAAATATTTATCTTCGCCCCTGACTGTAATCTCTTTTTTCCTTTCTTTTGTTTCTCTAATAATTTTTTCTTACGACTAACATCTCCACCTCCTACTACCTTACTGCCATGCATTAAGACATCTTTTCTAAAGGCAGAAACTGACTCAGAGGCTATTATCCTGCCTAATGCTTTAGCTTGAATCTTAAAAGCAAATTGCTGTCTCGGCATAATTTCTTTTAGTTTTTCTACTTGAGCCCTAGCCTCTTCATTTACCTTCCTTCTTGATATAACCCTGCTGAAAGCTGGAATTAGTTCATCTGCTACTATAATATCTAGCCTAATTACATCCGCCTCTCTCAGTTCTCCTATCTCGTAAGAGATTGAGGAGTACCCAGAAGTAACACTTTTTAAATTATCAAAAAAATTTCTCATCATTTCCCTTAAGGGCATTTCTAGGTCTAGAGAAGAACGGTTGTCTCCGAAGCTATGAGTTTCTTTTACTATTGCTTCATGTTCGTAAAGAAAAGGAATTAAAGAATTGAGATAAAAAGAAGGTGTAATTATTTTTAAATTAACCCAAGGTTCAAATATTTTAACTATCTGACCATCTTCTGGAAAAAGATGAGGAGAATAAATAATTTCTTCTTTCCCCCCTTTTGTTATAACTTTATAGGTAATAGAAGGAATAGTCACTATTAACTCTATGCTAAATTCCCTACTTAGCCTCTCAGTGACTATTTCTAGATGCAACATTCCCAAAAAACCACATCTAAATCCTCTGCCTAAAGACCCAGAAGACTCTTCCTCAAAAGAAAAGGATGAGTCTGATAATTTTAATCTACTTAAGGCTTGTTTTAACAAGGGAAAATCATCCTGACTTTCTGGGTAAACAGAAGCCCAAACTACTGGTTTTGGATTTTGGTAACCAGATAAAGCAGACATTGGTTTTCTGAGAAAGGTGATAGTGTCTCCCACTGAAGCAATTCCTGGTTTTTTTATACCTGTAACTATGTACCCTATTTCCCCACAACTAAGAAACTCAACAGGCTTTTCTTCAGGAGAAAAAATTCCAGTTTCCAAAGAGTTAAATCTTTCATTAGAAACTGCAAAAAGAAGAGAGTCTCCTTTTTTAAAAGAACCACTCATTACCCTTATGTAAACTATTACTCCTCTATGATTATCATACTCAAAATCAAAAACTAAGGACCTTCCTGAATCCTGAGAACTGTCCTCTTTTTCTGGATGGGGAATTCTTTTAACTATTTGGTCTAATAAAGAAGAAACCCCCTCCCCTGTTTTACCTGAAACAGACAGAATAGAATCTGGGTCAATATCTAATAGCAGAGCAACCTCCATCTTTACCTCGTCCACTCTGGCTAAAGGAGAGTCTATTTTTGATAAAACTGGAATAATTTCTAAGCCTGAGTCCCTTGCCATTTGTAAAGTGGTTAAAGTTTGAGCTTGTACTCCTTGGGTGGCATCTACCAACAAGATAGATCCCTCAACAGCCTTCAGGGCTCTTGAAACTTCATAAGAAAAATCAATATGCCCGGGAGTGTCTATTAGGTTTAACGCATACCTCTTCCCTTCTTTCTCATGCTCCATTCTCACAGGTTGCATTTTTATCGTTATCCCTCTTTCTCTCTCTAGTTCCATAGAGTCTAGAACTTGGTCCTTCATCTTTCTTTTTTCTATTGTCCCTGTCTCTTCTAGCATCCGATCAGCCAGGGTGCTTTTCCCGTGATCTATATGAGCTATGATAGAAAAATTTCTAATTAAATTAATGTCTGGATTCATAGTCCTATCTTAGCAAAAAAGGCTTGAAAACAAAAGGTTATTGTAAATCATCTAATTCTGGAGCAAGAACATCTTTCTTTTTCCAGAACTTATTCCTTAAAGCCTTGATAATATTAAAGAATTCTTCATTTTTAACTAAATAAAGAACTGAAATCCCTCCTATTATTCCAATTAATCCTGAAAGTAGTCCTTGCATAAAAACACCCCACCCTGTTGTTAAATCAAAAACTTTATCAAATATATTTAAAAACACATAAGCTGTTGAGCTCATTGTTAGAGCAGACAAAAGACTATCCATTGTGGTTTTGAATATTCCTATTTTCTTATTTTTTAAGAAATCTTTTTTAAATAATACCCAAATGAAAACTAGGTTGACAATTGATCCCAAAGCATAAGCTAAAGGCAGAGCCAGCATTATCGTCCCTGGCACATCTTTTACTCTTAAAAAAGATTCTATATGTGTGATTATTTCGGGATAAGTATTAAACAAATAAAGAAAAAATTTCGCCAAAACAATCACCAAGACAGAGGAAGAAACATTCGTTATAAAAGGCTTTTTAGTATTTCCTGCAGCATAATAACCTCTTACTAATAATAAAACTAATCCTTGGGAGACTAGGGAGATAACAAATAGAGCCACAGAGGCTGCTGTTAATCTTGTATCCATCCAGCTAAAGTGACCAGTGCCTAATATCACCCTCACTATTTGAGCTCGCAAGACAATAAGTAAACCAGTTATAGGTAGAGACCAAAAAATTATCTGTCTGGCTGCCACAGTCAGTTGTTTTATAAAATCCCTTAAATTTCTTTGGCTAAATGACCTAACTAAAGTCGGAAAAGCTGCTACAGAATAAGAAGTTCCTACTATCCCGACTGGGACTGACTGTAAATTATAGGCAAAGGTAAAAAGAGAAATAGATCCAGACTTTAAGGTAGATGCAATAGAAATTAAAACAAGAAAAGCCAAGCTGTTACAAGATAAGGTTAAGGTTCTAGGAGCTGACAGTTTAACCACTTGTCCTATTTCTTTCCAGTTTATATTAAGAGTAAATTTTGGGAAAAAGTTATTTTTATAAACCACTATAGCCTGAATTAAGAAATGAAAAACAGCTCCTACAATCACCCCCAAAGCTAGACCATAAACTCCAAAATAAGGAAAAAGGAAGATTATCCCTAATATTATCCCTATGTTATAAAATACAGGAGACAGAGAAAAGACTAGAAACTTTTTTAATAGCTGAGTCACTGATCCTAGTAAATTAGACAACCCAATAAAAATGGGTGATAGTAACATTATTCTACTCATTGTAATTAAAGAGGTTAGTTGGCTTTGAGAAAAACCTGGAGCAATGTAATTAACCAATTTTGGCATCAAAATTGCAATTAAGATACTAGCAACAGCCATAAACATAGCATAGGCACTAAAGATATTATTCAAAAAAGACCTTGCCTTCTTCATTGACCTATCTTTATTTATTCTTTCCATTAAAAAAGGCATTAAAACTGTTATGGAAGCCAAAGATGCAATTGAAATATAAAGAAAATCTGGAATTCTAAATGCAGCATAGTATACATCTAAAACTGGACCAGCTCCAACAAAGTGAGCTAGAGACCTGTCTCTTAAAAGACCTAATATTTGAGAAAGAAAAGTAAAGCCGCCGAGTAATAAGGCGGCTTCGTTCACTCCCTTAAACTCCTTGTTAAGAAATCTAAATATCCTGCTAGCCATTTATTTTTTAATTTTCTTCTTGTAAAGGAGGCTTGATTGCTTCCAGTTCTGATTTTATTACCTCTGTTTGCTCTTCCTCTTCCCCTGTTTCTCCTAATCCTTCTTCTTCCTCTTTCTCAGTCTCTGATGACTTAACTCCTAGAGACTTAATTGCATTTTTAACCTCTTGGTTATCAGGAGCCACTTCCTTGAGAAGATTAAATTGAACTAAGGCATCGTCATTTTTACCCATTTTCTGATAAGATAGCCCTAAGTAGTAATGAGCATTTAAATAAGAACTATTCTGTATGGCTGCCTTTTCTATTGCTGCTATAAATGACTCACTGGCCTCTTTGTAGTCTTCTTTGTTGTATCTTAATAATCCCAGCCTAAAGTAAACAGTTGGGTCCTCTGGCGACACCTGACTTGCGTATTCAGCTTGGTTTATTGCTTCTTCTAAGTTTCCTTCTGTTGTTTCTAGTTGAGCCAATAAGAATATCGCGTCTGTATAATTAGCCTTAAGGTCTAAAGCTTGCTTAATGTATTTTCTAGCCTCACTATTATTTTCATTTAAGTACTCAAGACTTGCTTTGGCTAGAAACACAGAAGGATTGTTGGGTGCGTAAATTAAAGCCTTATCATAGGCCATTGTTGCATTTTCATAACTTCCCTCTACAGGAATTAAAGATAACTCTGTATATATGTTCCCGAGGTTCATATAGTTTTGATAATACTTCGGATTTTGATCTATTGCCCCAGAAGCAGCAGTAACTAAATTGCTTATTAACTGCTCCAAACTAGTCTTTAGTGTGCTCTCTGATATGGAAGAATCTTGAATTAAGACCCCCATTTGAGCTAAATAAACCTGGGAGAGAGCTCTGTAGTAAACATCGTTTCTATCTAAGTTAATAGCTCTTAATAACATTGTTTCTGACCTAGCCAAAGACTCTAGGTTTTCTTCTACTTCTATGCCTCTTGAGTAGTAAATCAAAGAAGTGAATTTCTCTACATAAATATAAGTGAGAGAGATAGAAGCTACCATTAACACCACTAATCCCAGAATAGAGAAAAAACTGTTCCTAGGGTCTTCTAAGAATGAATATTCTTTTCTTTTGATTGCCTGCTTATAAGCAAGTATACCTATAAGCATCCCACTAGTCATAAAAGCTAACATCAACATTACAATATTAGGGTTATACAATATTACCGAAATCCAAGAGTATAAAGATAGGACCAATGTGGTAATTATGAAATAATTAGAGGCATTTCTTTGTAGGGCCATCTTTATAGACTGAACACTTCTTACTGCATATAGAACCAAAAACCACAATAAGGCTACAAGCCCAAACAAGCCAACAGTAACTGCAAAAGTTGACAATAAGCTATACCCACTAGAGAAATCTATTCCCCAAAAAACAGTTTGGGCTAACTCCTTTGGTTGCCAAAGAGACCAATCTAAAGCAAATGTATTAGGCCCTGTTCCAAAAGCAGGATTATGCTTAAAAGACCGGAGGGCCAGCTGAGCAGTAGTAGCAAAAGAAGGCCTAATATCTGGGTTGTTAAAAACTATTTTATTAGAAATTAAGTCTACAAATAAACTATTACCAACTAAGGAGATAAAAGCAATGAACACTACAAGTAAAGACACGAAAGGAAACTTCCTTATGGGCTTAGCTTTTTCTGCTGTACTGCTAGCTGAGTGCTGAATAGATAAACTGTAAACAAATACTACTAAGGAAAAAACTCCAACCAAGACCCAGACTAATTGCATATTAACTATTATTAAGAAAAATAAACCAAGGGCTAATAGTAAATATGGTATAAACTTAAAAATCTTTTTAAACCCAGCTAGCTCTAAAGAGATAATGGACAACAGGACAATAGCGCCAACCATTAAAGCAAAGTTATTCCAACTTCCAACCAAGTTCCCTGAGGTCAAACCCTGAACCAATTCTGGAAACCTCTGATTAAAATTAATAAAAAGATCTAGGCTTTGATACAATAAAACTATTGCCCCGGACAAGAAAAGAGACCAGATTAAGTAGTAATTTTTTCTATCTGACTGAAAATAACAAGCAGAAAGGAAAAAAACAATATACATAATAAGCATAGAGCCAAATGTTCCTACTTCAAATCCACTGCCAAATAAAGACAAGCGCAGAGAAGAAGAAAAGAAAGAGGAGAGCAAGAAAACGAGAGGAATGGCCCCGGCAAATAATATTAGCTTATCCTTGGGGATAACAAACTTCCCTTCTCCCAACCTGGCTATAAACCAAAAAAATAGGGATAGGGTTGCTCCTACTGACAAAAGAAAACCCTTGCTTGCTTCTATGGTCACAGGAGAAAAAGGAATAAAGAAGAAAACGCTAACTACAATAGTGAATAATAAAGTTATAAACGAAAGCTTATTAAAGAAATTAATTTTTTTTGACTCCATTTTATTTGTTTTTTTAAATTACCAAAAACGACTTTTTATTTTTTTACACATAAACTATACCACGATATTAATAATCTTGCCAGGTATGTAAATAAATCTTTTTATTTCCTTTTCCCCTATCCATTTTTTTACATTAGGAGTAGAGACAACAACATTTTTAATATCTCTTTCGTCCATGTTTTTGTCCACCTCTATCTCATCTCTTACTTTTCCGTTTACTTGTATGGCTATCCTTATCATGTCTTCTTCTAATAATTTTTCATCCCAAGATGGCCAAAAAGACTGTGTGATAGAATTTTTCTCTCCTAAGAAAGACCAGAGTTCTTCTGTTAAATGAGGAGCAAAAGGACTTAGTATCTTTAAGAAATCCTTAAAGTCTTCTTTTCTCATCTCTTTTTCTTTATCTAACTCATTTATAAATATCATCATGGATGAAACAGCTGTATTAAATGAAAAGCTTTCTATGTCTTGATCTGTTTTCTTTATAGTTTTATGTAACAAGGATTTCAGTTTTTGACTAGTCTCTCCGTCTTCTTTTTCTATTATTCCTAAGCCTATTCGCCAGACTTTTTCAAGAAAACGACGAGAACCAATAATGCTTTCAGTTGACCAAGGAAGCATTTGATCAAAAGGACCCATGAACATTGTGTAAACCCTTAAAGTATCTGCTCCGTATGTCTTAATGATGTCATCTGGGTTTACTACATTGCCCCATCTTTTACTCATTTTTCTATTATCAGAACCAAGAATCATTCCTTGGTTTTTCATTTTTTTAAAAGGCTCATTAAACGGTAGGTGCCCTAAATCATATAATAAATTAGTCCAAAACCTAGAATACAATAAGTGTCCAGTTGAGTGTTCTTGACCCCCAATATACATATCAACTTGATTCCAGTACTCTAAACTCTTCTTGCTAGCAAAATCTTTGTTGTTTTTTGGATCCATGTATCTCAAGAAATACCAAGAAGACCCTGCCCATCCTGGCATAGTGTTTGTTTCATATCCTTTTTTTACCCAAGAAGAAACTAATGATAAAGGAGACTCCCCTGTTCCTGAAGGAGAATAAGACTTAATACTCGGTAGCTTGAGAGGCAAATCTTCTTCTTTTAGAGCAGTTATTGTTTGGTCTTTATTATGAATTAATGGGATTGGCTCACCCCAATATCTCTGTCTAGCAAAAATTGCATCTCTCATTTTATATTTAACTACTTCTTTTCCTAACCCTTTATACTCTAGCTCTTCAATGATTTCAAGCATTGCATCTTGGCTTAACAGGCCATTAGCCCAGGACATTTCTTCGCTATTAATAACAATTCCGTAATCAGTATATGGTTTATCTTTTGGATAGTCTTTTGGGTATTCTATTACAACTTTAATTGGTAATTTATATTTATTTGCAAAATCCCAATCTCTTTCATCATGAGCTGGAACAGCCATAACAGCCCCTGTTCCATAAGAAACTAAAACATAATCTGCAATCCAAACTGGAACTTCTTCTTTATTAGCTGGATTAATAGCCATTATTCCTTTTAGACAAATTCCGTTTTTTTCCTTACTGACAGAAGTTCTCTCTTCTTCTGTTTTGTTTTTTACCATATCCCTAAATCTTTCTACCTCTTTCCAGTTTGAAATTTTATTTTTTAGCTCATCTACTAGCTTGTGTTCTGGGGATAAAACAACATAAGTAGCACCAAACAAAGTATCCGCCCTCGTAGTAAATACTTTTATTTTTAAATCACTATCTTTAATTAGAAAATCTATCTCTGCTCCCTCTGAGCGACCTATCCAGTTTCTTTGTATTTCTTTAATGTGATCACTCCAGTCTAATTCCTCTAGATTATCTAGCAACCGATCTGCATAAGCTGTAATTCTCATAAACCATTGTCTCATTAGCTTCTTCTCCACTGGATGATGACCTCTTTCAGATATTAAGTTTCCATTTTTATCATTTATAATTTCATCATTTGCTAATACAGTTCCTAGCTTCGGGCACCAATTTACCTCACTATGTCCCTCATAAGCCAAACGATATTTCATTAAAATATTCTCTTTTTCCTTTCGAGAAAATTTATTCCAATCTGTAGCTGAAAAAAGATAATCAATATCAGTGTGAGCGCTTAATTCTTCATTTCCATTTTTTGAAAAGATTTCTTCTAGCTCTTTTATTGGGCGAGCTTTATCTTCTAATAAATCAAACCAAGAATTATATATCTTTAGAAAAATCCACTGAGTCCATTTATAATAACTTGGATCTGTGGTGTTTACTTCTCTGTCCCAATCGTAAGAAAGCCCTATCATTGAAAGCTGTTTCTTAAAAGTTGCTATGTTCTCCTTGACTGCTTTTTCTGGGTGAATATTATGCTCTAGTGCATATTGCTCTGCAGGTAAACCAAAAGCATCATACCCCATAGGATGAAGAACATTAAAGCCCTCCATTCTTTTTTTTCTTGCATAAACATCACTCCCTATGTATCCGCGTGGGTGACCAACATGAAGCCCAGAACCAGAAGGATAAGGAAACATATCTAAGACATATTTTTTTGGCTTATCAAAATCAGTGGGTGTTTTATATGTTTTTTTATTCTCCCACTCTTTTTGCCATTTTTTTTCTATTTTTAAGTGTTGGTACTCTTTCATAATTTATTAAATGTAACCCTTATATTATAACAAAAAACCAGTTATAAAGGGAAAATTATCGTTAGTAAGAGCCTGAGAGCTTGGTATCAAAAACAGGCAATAGTTAGAATCGTTGGGTTCAAGATTAGATTTTGAACTCAATGACATCCCCATCTTTAACTATATACTCCTTTCCTTCTGTTCTTATTTTTCCCCTAGCCCTAGCTTCCGCATAGCCCCCAGCTTGCAATAATTCTTTCCAGTTTATAATCTCCGCTCTAATAAATTTATCATGAAAATCTGAATGGATAGCGAAACCCGCCACAGGAGCCGTACTTCCTTTTTTTATAGTCCAAGCCCTAGTTTCATCTGGGCCTGTTGTAAAAAAGGTTTCCAGTCCCAACAACTCATAGCTCTCTTTAATTAATTTATCTATTCCATCATCCTCTCCTCCCATTTCTTTTCTAAAAAGCTCTTTTTCTTCACCCTCAAACTCTTTTAATTCCTCTTCTATTTTGGCATCTATTAATACAAAAGAAGAGCCTATTCCTTTTATGTAATTTATAACCTGATTAAATAATTCTGGATTTGTTTCATCTAAGTTCCCCCCTCCTCCTCTTTTGTTTAATCCAAATATAAATGGCTTCATTGTTAATAAGTTTAGTGTTTTGATGTAGGTTAATTCTTTTTCTATAAAATCTATAGTGTTGGCCATCTTGCCTTCATTAAAAGACTTTTCTAATTTCAATAAAATTTGATTTTCAAAAATAGACTCTTTTTCTCCTTTTTTTATATTTCTGATCAAGCTCTCTTTTCTTTTTAAGACTGTGTCTAGATCTGCTAAAATTAACTCTGAATTAATTATCTCTATGTCTCTTAGGGGGTCCACTTCTCCGTAAATATGAACCACTTCATTCTCTTTACTCGCCTTAACTGGAAATATTCTAACTATTTCTAGTATGGCATCTACTTCTCTGATGTTTGCTAAAAACTTATTTCCTAACCCCTCCCCCTTAGAAGCACCTTTTACTAGTCCAGCTATATCAACAAACTCAATAACAGCTGGTATTGTTTTAATTGACTTTGAGAATTCTGATAATTTAAGCAACCGAATGTCTGGAACTGGAACTATCCCTACTGATGGATCTATTGTGCAAAAAGGATAATTATCAGAAGGAACACCTTTTTTAGTTAAGGCGTTAAAGAGAGTGCTTTTCCCAACATTCGGCAATCCAACTATTCCAATTTTTAACATAAGATCAAATGTAGCATAAATTGAAGTTCAAGAAAAGAAGACTACTTGGCTATCCTTACGGTCTTTATAGCATCTATCTGTTTTGTCTGAGCTTCAAATATAATATCCTTAACCCGAATTGGGTTCCTTATTCCTCTCATTATAAATTCATTGTCTGTTCCAGCTGATTGAACCTTTATGTCCCCTATTCTCAAAATAGTATTGATTGCTCCCTTGGTCACTATGCTGACATCTTGTATTTTGTCTAACCTTAAAATAGAAACCTCTCTGGAGAAAAACCCTTTCTGATCTACACTTATAAGCCTCTTATTCGTTAAGATCCAAATATCTAAATAGTAATTAGTCCAAGCATAAAAAGCTATTGTCCAAAAAATAGAAATAAATACCAAATAGAGAAAAACTAATAAACTAAATAAGCCAGTCCCTTTTTCTGCCTTGATTAAATCCGTGAAAAGAAAAAGAATGAGGGGTAAAATAGCAAAGACTCCTAATAAAAATATCTCAAAAATAATATAAAAACTATGCTTCTTAAAGGTATTTAATACTTTTTCCTCTGTGTCTAAAATTTTCATATTCAATAAAGATAGTTGATAAGAAAAGATCCCGAGAAATATAAGAGCAAAATAGTTCCCCCTATGTAGATGAACCTAGCAACTACTATAGTGGGGCTATAGGCTCTGTATCTATGCCAATGATAAAGAAGTGTTGTAGAGTAAATTAAAAATGCCACAAGAAAAATAATATAAAAAATTGACCAGACATGGTTGGGAATTGATAAAATAAAATTGGAAAGATTTATTTCATTAAAAATATTTGTATACCCTAAATTATTTAAAGTGTCTGGATAATATTCCATTGTTTTTATTTTTGCATTAGTTGTATTAGTGGCTCAAGTTCTTCTCTGTGTTTCATTATTTCATTTTTGTATTTACTCATCACTAAGACCCCAGCATACTGCTCATCTAATCCTTCTTTTTTCTTTTTTTCTATTTCTTTAGTAATTTTCTCAAATAACTCTTTGACTTCTTTGTTTTTATCTAAGCCTTTAATGCTATCCATTATCTCTGGGTTGTCGTCTATTTTTTTAGCGATCTCATCTGCTTGCTTGGCAGAAACCCCTTTTAGCCTTAGGGCCTTTTTAGTTATAAATGATTTAAATCCCATTTCTATTTTTTAGTATTTTAAAATTCTAATAGCTAAATTATAGCAAAAAAAGAATTTTTGTGCGAATATGAATAGGTGAAAGAAAAAGAAAAAATTATTGTTATCTTAGGACAAACTGCTACTGGAAAAAGTGATTTTGCAGTAGAAATTGCCAAAGAGTTTAATGGGGAGATTGTTTCTGCAGACTCAAGACAGGTTTACAAAGGAATGAACTTAGGGACTGGGAAAATAACTAAAAAAGAAATTAAGGGTGTCCCCCATTATTTACTAGATATTGTTTCTCCTAAAAGTAAAACATTTTCAGTTGTTGATTTTCAGAAATTAGCCCAGAAAAAGATAGAGAAAATTTTATCAAGAAATAAAATTCCTATAATCTGTGGCGGAACTGGATATTACATAGACTCTATTCTTAATAACATCATCTTTCCTAAGGTGCCTCCTAATAAAGAGCTAAGAAAAGAGCTTTCACTCAAAACTCCTGATGAAATTTTTAACATTCTAAAAAAACTAGATAAAAAAAGAGCAGATGAAATTGATAAAAATAATACCGTGAGAATCATTAGAGCCATTGAAATTGCTCAAGCTCTTGGAAAAGTTCCTATTTTGAAAAAAAATAAAACAAAATATCAGTTTGTAAAAATTGGATTAGAGTTTCCTGATGATGAATTAAAAGAAAGAATTAAAATTAGGCTTAAAAAAAGAATTAAATTAGGAATGATAGAGGAAGTCAGAAGACTAAAAGAGAAAGGTGTTTCTTGGAAAAAATTATATTCATTTGGGCTGGAATATAGATTTGTTTCTGGTTATTTAAGAAGAACAAAAAACCTGCCTTCTTCAGAACTAAAAAAAGAAAAAGAAAAGATGGAAGAAGAATTATTTTCAGCTATTTGGAATTTTGCAAAAAGACAAAAAACTTGGTTTAAAAGAGATAAAGAGATAATATGGATAAATCCTAGCAAAAAGAAAGAAGTAGCTATCGCTAAAAGTAAGGTTAAGGATTTTTTGAAAAAATAGATTTTTTAATGTATACTGTTTTTTGTGGGCGATTAGTTTAGTGGTAGAACAGCGGTCTCCAAAACCGTTAGCGGGAGTTCGATTCTTCCATCGCCCGCAACAAAATAATGAACCCAGTGTGGAGCACTGGGTGATTATATTTTGTGGGAGATGGAAGACTCGAACCGATCCCCACAAACCCATATTTCCATTGCTTTTTGTGGCTAGCTAAAATCTCTTCAGAACAAGAGCTGAAGATCTTTTTTTAATTAAACAAAACTTTCTAATAATAAAAAAGCTAGGGGATAGAAATATAGGTGTGGGGCTTGTCCCGAGTAGCTTTAGCGAAGTGGGAATTTATCTCACAAGCTCATGTTTCCTTCAGTGCTCCAAGTACTTGTTGCTTTACTTAGAGTATTAGCTAATTGGTGTAACAAGACTGACGGCCGTCAACTTCGTTACCCCTTAAAATAAAAAATCCTCAATTGAGGATTTTTTATTTTTTAAGCTCCTTGTGCAGTGTTCTTTTCCTGCACCATTTACAAAACTTATTAAGCTCAATCTTTCTAGTGACGAGTTTTTTGTTCTTGCTTGTCCAGTAATTAACACGATTACATTCGCTACAAGCTAATTTAAAAAGTCTATCCTGTGATGACATAATGAAATATACTACTATAATTTAATTATAAAAGCAATAATATGATTTTTTAGAGTTATTTGATATACTAGAACTTGAAAATATTTAATTAATGAATAAATAGAAAAATTCGGAGTATATTTTTCATTTGCCGGAGTGGCGGAATTGGTATACGCGCGCGACTCAAAATCGCGTCTCGCAAGAGTTGTGGGTTCAAGTCCCACCTCCGGCACAAAGCGAAGCTTTGGGCAAAAACTAAGTGATGGGGTTATCACTTGGTTTTTAGGTGGTGGGACTTGAAAGCCGGAGCGCGACGGCGCGAGGCGGGGTCGCGGAAATTTTTAGTAAAAAATTATCTGTGACCAAGTCCCACCTCCGGCACAAAGCGAAGCTTTGGGCAAAAACTAAGTGATGGGGTTATCACTTGGTTTTTAGGTGGTGGGACTTGAAAGCCGGAGCGCGACGGCGCGAGGCGGGGTCGCGGAAATTTTTAGTAAAAAATTATCTGTGACCAAGTCCCACCTCCGGCACAAAGCGAAGCTTTGGGCAAAAACTAAGTGATGGGGTTATCACTTGGTTTTTAGGTGGTGGGACTTGAAAGCCGGAGCGCGACGGCGCGAGGCGGGGTCGCGGACTTTTTCAGCAGAAAAAGATCTGTGACCAAGTCCCACCTCCGGCACAAAATGAAGTTTTGGGTAAAAACTAAGTGATGGGGTTATCACTTGGTTTTTAGGTGGTGGGACTTGAAAGCCGGAGCGCGACGGCGCGAGGCGGGGTCGCGGAAATTTTTAGTAAAAAATTATCTGTGACCAAGTCCCACCTCCGGCACAAAATGAAGTTTTGGGTAAAAACTAAGTGATGGGGTTATCACTTGGTTTTTAGGTGGTGGGACTTGAAAGCCGGAGCGCGACGGCGCGAGGCGGGGTCGCGGAAATTTTTAGTAAAAAATTATCTGTGACCAAGTCCCACCTCCGGCACAAAATGAAGTTTTGGGTAAAAAAGAAACGATATTGCTATGTCTGTTGATTAATCTTTTCTACTGCCTTTAGTATTTTTTTAAAATCTTTCATTAAGACTTCTCTCATTGCCCCATTGTATAAAGCAGCTGCGGGATGATAGATAGGCATAAAGTAAAGTTTTTCCTCAAATTCTGGAATTTTCCTAATTAATAATTTCCCATGAACTTCAGATATTTTAGCTTCTGGAAAAAACCTGAGCATGGAATGTTTTCCTAATAGAACTATTAATTTTGGAGATATTATCTTGAGCTCACCGATAAGCCAATCATTGCAGTCTTCCTTCTCTTTTATTTCTGGGTCCCTGTTTGATGGGGGGCGATATTTAACAATGTTCGTAATATAAACATCTTTTCTTTCTAGTCCTACAGAATTTAATAATTCTGATAAAAACTTTCCAGCTGAGCCAACAAAAGGAATCCCCTCTTCGTCTTCTTTTTTTCCAGGGGCTTCTCCTATAAAGACGATTTGACTATTTGGGTTACCGTTTCCAAAAACAGCTTGAGTGGCTGTTTTTTTTAAACTACACTCACAGTTTTCTTTCCAATAACTATTAAGCTCGCCTAGTTTTTGCTTTTTGCTCATAGCTCTTTTATTTTAGCAAAAAAAAACTTATTCCACTAAATCAAAATCATTTATATCAATTTTTCCTTCTGAGTCCTTTTTCTTCAATAAGAACACACTGGTAATTCCTAGAAAAATAATTACCCCCAGTCCAACTATTGGATAAATTATTTTTGTTTTTTCTGCATCTCCCACACTAGCGCTTAATAAATTTAGATTTATCGGACCCTCTTCTTCAAAAAGATTAAGATTCTCAAGAATACTTTCTCCTTCATCAAGAACCTCCAAGGGCTCACTTCCTTCTTCTTTGTTTTCTATTATTTTTTCTACAACTAAATCTTCTATTTTTGTTTTTGGGGTTATTTGCACAGTAGGTACCGTCGTTTTTAATTCAACAGAATTAGCAAGAGAGATGTATGATGAGTTAATAGCAAAATTTGGGCTAGAAATTACTATTTTTGACAAATCTTGTCCTGTAAAGTTAGTGATTTTAGGAGAAATTTTAATTTTATTATTAGCAGAAATAATCATTCCGTCTGGTAGTGTAAAACTTCTACTCCCTCCCCTTATGGTCCAACCAGACAAAGAAACATCATGATTTGTTCTATTCTCTATTTCTACATAAGGATCTTGTTGGTCGCCAACAGAACTAATGACAATTTCAGCGGGAATCACCTTAATTTTAAGCGTTACACTTGAATCTGGTAGTTCTATGAATAAATTATTGTAATACGATAAAGACAACAGATAATCACCTGGGTACTCATAAGTATACTCAAATGGCTTATTGTCTTTTAGAACAAAAGAGCGACCATCTCCAAAATTCCAAACAAACTTACCAACATAATATGTTCCTCCTTTATTAGAAACTGTTTCTGATCCTAGGGTAAAAGGAACTCCTGCCATTATTGTTTTTGGAATAATAATCCTAGAGTTTATCTTTGCGAAACCAGCATCCTCTTTCTTTTTCTCACTCTCCTCTTCTTCCCACTCCTCCACCTCATCATTTACATCCTGAGTATTCGCTTTCCTTGGCGTCGGAACACCTATTATCCAACCTCCATTTGTCCTGTTGATACTCCTTCCCTCTGGAGGATTTGCTACTGAAGATCCTGGCACATCTCCCCAGGCTATAATATCTTCTATTTCCTGGCTAGAACTTTTTAATTGGATAGTATTAGACTCGGTTAAAGTCAAATTATCCATTATGATATCGGCTTGATTAAAATTAGTTCTAGAGATAACAAAAAAGCTATTGGGTGGTATGCTCTTGTTTTCAAAATAAGTCTTAGAAACAAGAGATCCAAAGTTTTCTGCTGTAGCTGTTTTTCTTTGTATATACCAACCAGTCAAACTAACTGCATTTGGTCCAGAGTTGTATAATTCAATAAATCGCTCCTCTGTTGGTTTTATTTGAATCTCATTAATATAAACATCTGCCTCTGCTAAACTAGTAAAAAAGAGGGAAAATAAAAAAAACAAAATACCTCCCAATAAAAACCTTATTGTTTTCATTTGTCTTATTCTAAAATTTTACGCAAAACTTCCTCTGGGACCTCCCTTTTGGCTCTAGGTTTTTGCCAAGAGGCATCTGTTTCTTTCTTAGAATTATTATTAATAATATTAATATCTTCTTTTTCCGCTTTCTTTAGAGAACTACCAGGGGTGCTATCTGTCTTTTGGCTATTTGGTAAAATCTTGTCTTTTGAGACGATATCTGGTTCTTTTTTTTCTGTTTCCCTTTCCTTCTTGGGTCCTGATTTCTCTCTGTCTCTGCTTGGAGCTTTCCCGTAAATAATTCCTGATCTAGCGATACTGTTAAGCAAGTCGCCCCTACTCTCTTCGCTAATCTCTTTAGTCGGCCTATCATCTTTATTTTTTTTCTTTGTCCCACTCTTTAGCTCACTCAAAGATATAGCTTCTGTTTGTTTTTTTGCTTTAACTTTTTTTACCTCTTTGATAGTTCCCTTTTCTTCTTCTTCTTTTATTTTTTCTAATAATTCTTTTAGCCCTAATTTCTCTGGTGTCCTTGGCGAACTACTTGATTCTTTATTATTCTCCGTATACTTAACTGTTTTTTCTCTTTCTATTTTTTTCTGACTAGCAGAAGAAGCATTTCTTTTGTCTGGCGTACTTATTTTTCCTTCTCTTGCTTTAGCTAGACAGTCCTGACAGTAGACAGGGCGACCTTTTTCTGGTTTAAAGGGAACAAAAAATGGCTTATTGCAATTTGTGCACTCTGCCTTATGTTTTTTTTCTTGCTTAGAGACCTGCAGGGTATTACTCCATTCATCTATCTCTCTTTCTACATCCTCTCTTCTTTTTGTATAAAGCTCTCTAGAGCACTCTATAATTCTATCCTTAATTCCTTTAGTAGGGTCTACTTTCATTGGGGGTAAGGTTATAGCAGAAAAAGGACGACTAGTGACTCCGTCTATCATTAATTTTAAGTAGATATGGTAATTTGGTAAATTAACTAAATCCTGAGCAGTAAATTCTGGACTAAATTCTTTTTCTAGAAAGTCTGCGTCATCAGCTCCTACTCTAAAAATTATCATTGTCCCAACGTTGCCAAAAACTGCATCTTTCACCTTGTTGTTTTCAGCATTAGTTAATTGAGCGGTATATTGATGAGCTACAATTAAGTTCAGCCTGTATTTTCTTGCTTCTGATAAAATATCAGCAAAAGAATCAGTGGCAAAGTTTTGAAATTCATCCACATATAAATAAAAATCTCTCCTTCTGTCTTCTGGTATTCTTACTCTTTCCATGGCTGCTAATTGTATTTTGGTAATTATCATTCCACCCAAAAGAGCAGAGTTATCCTCCCCTATTCTTCCCTTTGCGACATTAACCAGAAATATCTTTCCCTCATTCATAATGTCAAAAACATTTATAGTGGACTCAGCTTGGCCTACCACATTTCTGATGATTGAAGAAGATAAAAATTGTCCTACCTTGTTTTGAATTGGGGCAATTGCTTCATTTCTAAACTGGTCTCTCCATTGCTCATATTCATTGGTCCAAAAAGATTTAACGACTGGGTCCTTTAGATTACTAATAACCATTTGACGGTAATCTTTGTCTACTAGTAAGCGAGGAATTCCAAGAAGAGTAGAGTCTGGTGTGTCTAATAGGGCCAAGATGGTATTATTTAGAATATATTCCATTCTAGCGCTCCAAGCATTAGCCCATATCTTAGTAAATATACCCATTAAACCAGAAGCAACTAAATGCTTGTGCTTGGGATCATTTATCTGTATTACATTAAATCCTATATGATGATCCCTGTCTGCTGGATTAAAATAAACAACATCTTTTGCCCTTTCTTCTGGGATAAAATTCAATATCTCTTCTACTAATTCTCCATGTGGATCAACAACACAAACTCCTTCTCCGTTTTTTATATTTTGAATTATTAAATTAGACAATAGAACAGATTTACCTGTTCCTGATTTTCCCAATACATACATATGCTGACGACGGTCTTTTCTCTTTATTCCAAAAACTGTATTAGAGTTACGAAAATCTGTTTTCGCAAAATAAGTGACTTCTTTATTTATAGGAATTTCATTATCCATAATCTGTTTCTATTATACATCTTTCAAGTTAAATATAAAAATAAGAAATATATTTATATCTCGTTTTCTTGTAAAAAACAGAAAAATGAGTTAATATAATTAGGATCATTTGAAATTATTTCAAATTATTTTTAAATTCTGGGCCCTTAGCTTAGTTGGTAGAGCGCCTCATTTGCAATGAGGAGGTCATCGGTTCAAATCCGATAGGGTCCACTAGAAAACATTAAATAGCACATAAGTGCTATTTTTAATTTTAGAAAACATAAATTCTTCTCTTGACAGAAACTATTTTATATACTATAATTAAAGAGAGTCAGGAGAAAACCGAAAATCCTAAAAAGAGTAGGTGCTATTTAAAAAAACAAGAGATGGCAGATGGATTTGTTAAAAACTTCAGATCCGGTGTAAGATTTACTGAAAGATTTTTTAAAAATCTTAAGATACAGACAAAGTGTATTATTAAAACCAGTAAACAAATATATACCTGGATGAAAACAAGAAAATCAAACCCGCTGCCTATTTTTTGTGGCCTAGTTGTTTTCTTGTTTATTTGTATAGCTATTATACCAATTATATTTTGGGTAATAGTTAAATCAATATAACATTAGGAGAAAGCCGAAAATCCTTAAAAGAGTAGGCAAAATTAAAAATTTAAAAAAATGGAAAAAATCCATGAACTCGCCTTCAAGGCGCTCCTTGAAAAATTTAGGGAGGATGGTCTGTGGCTCAGGCCTAAGACTATCAAAAGAGACCTTCACAACTTCTCAAAGAAGTTAGGAGTGGAACCATCCCAAGCAAAGGAGTTGTTCCGGGAGATTATTCAAACTCTTCATTGTGAAGTAATGAGGGAAATTGAAGGTGTCTAGGTGGCAGGGTTGAGTTTAAAAAAACTCAGTAAAAGGGTAATTCCGATTTCAGTATTTTAAGAAATCCGAGAACAAGAACCTATCCCCCCACAATTTGCAAGCCCCATCCCCTGTGGGGCTTTTTTATTTCCTAATAATCCTGGAAGATTAATTAAATAAAATAGGACAAAAATATCAGGCCATCAGCTCAATTTGGTAAAATATTCCCACGACATGGAAGAAACGGACTGCTCAAGATCCGGTATAATTAACAATTTTATAAATAAATAAACCCCTATCATGACTAATAGGGGCCTTGTTTTCTCTTGGCAACGCCAATCCCTGAAGAGAAGTCAGGGTATGAATGTAGTTACAACTAGCAAACCTTGATTAACGGATGATACCCAGATTCCTTGATGCCCATAATTTTTCTTTCCGTCTTGGTCAGAGTTTTCCTTACTGTGTCCATCGGCTTTATGGGTTTTCCATTAAAAATCCTTGTAGAGACAAGAAACCTCCTTTTGTCTATGCTTATTTCTTCTATAACAGAAGAAACTTTGTCTATGCTTATTACCCTGAAGTAATAATCAGGAAGATCTTTAGAGTCAAAGATAACTGTTTCATTTTTTTTGAATATTCCAACTAAATATCCACTTAAAAGGGAAATAAAAGTTACAACTAAAATTACAAAAATCATAGTGCATAATTTTTTAGAAACAATAACAGGTCTGGCAAAGATTTAAAAAAATATTTACTTTTCTTGTAACTGTCTCTGGGTTAGAAAATAGGAATTCAAGTATGACCTTATCATGCTTTTTTAATTATATCAAGGAGCTATTAATAATCAGTAATCGGGCTATAGTTGGCAAGATTAATTAAATAAGATAGAATAAAAATATTGGGCCATTAGCTCATTTGGTAGAGCGTTCCCATGGCATGGGAGAGGCGACCGGTTCAAATCCGGTATGGTCCACAATTATTCCTTGATTTATTTAGGAAAAGATCTAAAATACAAATGTAAAAGAAAAACCATCTTTTGTTGTGTTTATTAATAATTAGTTTAGGTAGACATAAAATTTAAAAAACATGAAAAACATCACATTTATAACAGGCAATCAAAACAAAGCTGATTATCTCGCAAGATATTTGGGTTACTCAGTTGATCATATAAAACTTGATCTAGATGAAATACAATCTCTTGATCTGAAAGAAATTGTTGAACATAAGGTTCGTCAGGCACACGAAAAGATAAACAAACCAGTGATAGTCGAAGATGTCTCTTTAGAATTTAAAGCACTTGGTGGATTACCTGGACCATTTATTAAATTTTTTATTGAGAACACTCCCCTTAAAACAATTTGTTCAATGATTGATGACAAGAACAGAGAGGCTACAGCTCGTTGTGTTTTTGGATTTTTTGATGGAAAAAACTTAGAGTTATTTGAAGGAGAATTATCAGGAGAAATAGCAAAAGAACCCTCAGGAGACAGGGGTTACGGCTGGGACAAAATATTTATCCCACAAGGATATTCCAAGACCCGTGCCTCATTAAGTGAAGAAGATGATAAAAAAACCTACTTGAAAATTAAGCCATTTCAAAAACTAAAAGAATTTTTAGAAAAACAAGAAAATTAAAAAATCTTATTTTTAAATAATTACAATATTCTCTTGGATTTTTTATCTTTTTATGACTACTGAATCTAGGGAGTGTAATAAAAATTCTTCCATGTTAGAACCAACAGCTTCTAAGGATTTATCCAGAATACCATTTTCTCTATAGTCTGGAATAGAATTAATTTCTATAATATAAATATCCTTTTTAGTCACGATAAAATCAATTTTGGAATAGTAACGGAGGCCAAGATCTTCATGAGTTAACTCTGCCACTTTTTCTATTTGACGACTTAATTCTGGCTTAAAATTTCCTGGGCAAATAATTTTCATTTCTTCAGAGTTTTTTAACTCATTATCACAAAAAGCTCTTCCTTCTGGAATAATTATCTCAACTGGAAGAAAAGTATAAACTTCTTTATTTCTAAAATTATTTATAGTAATGATGGATCCTTCTTGTCCTTTTATAAACTCTTCTGCCAGCAAGCTTATCCCTTTATCAGCAGCTTCTATTAAGGAAAAAACAAGAGCCTCAAAAGAGTTATTCACTCTAACACCAAGAGAGGATCCACTAGTTAGAGGTTTAGTTATCCAAGGTGGTGAAAGTTTTGCCCAGATGTCCCTAGCTTTATTTAGGGCATATTCTCTCTTTTGCTCTTCTTCCTTACTTTCATTTTGACTAGAATCCAAGTCTTTAAAATAAGCAGGGAGTAGTGCATATCTAGGTGTTTTTATATTAAGATGAACTAGGGCTTTTTTTGTGGTCCCCTTGTCGTAACTAAAAGCAGACACAGAAGAGCTAGATCCAATATGTGGGATATCTAACTTTTCTAATATTTTTTGTATTTTTCCATCTTCTCCAAAATCACCATAAATAGTATTGATGGCAATATCTATTTTTCCCCTTAGTCTATCTGGCTTGATCTTTACCCCATTTAGATACCACTTCTCCCCTTCTTCTATGAAGATATCTACAGGTTTGTATTTTTCTTTTAATTTAGAATTAGACAAGAGGGAGAGGATTCTTCCACCACTCTCTAAGCTAGCTTGAGTTTGTTTATTCAAGATCCCTCTTATTACTCCAACTTTTATCATCTATTTAAAATTAAACTAGTAATCTCTGTTGTAATCTTTGTTATTTATGATTTCTACTTCAGGCATTCCTATGGAGTAAGGACCAACCTGATATTGAGCAAAGTATATTTTTATTCCATCTGGGGTAAAAGTAAATACCTGAAAGTTTTTTTCTTCAGGTTTCGTTCCTTCATTTATAAATTCTTTCATGTTTTCAATATAAGCTTCTATGGCAGACGGATCAGAACCCTCAGCTTCCTCTGGGTTTATTACTGCATATTTCTCCATTAGCTCTTTTCTGCTCACCTTAGATATTCTATTTAAGAAATCTGAGTCATTATAAAAAACATCTGCTAATGAGACTTCTTTCTCGTTTTTTATATCATAGTTATATGATTTTTTAATTTGATATCCATGAGCACCTCCGGTATATGCCTGATAGGTTAAGATAAAACTTATGTAGGAGGAGTTGCTCTGTATAACATCAAAATCTGAGGAAAAATAAAACCTGTCTTCGGGTTCTGGCACTTCTGGAATATTCTCATCTGGAAACTGATTTTCATACCTAGCTTTCCAGTTTTCCTTAGAAACTAACCTGTCCCCTTCCATTTGTTCTTTAAGATAATTCTCTATGGATAAATTAAAATCTAAATCTGCGTTTTCAAAATAAGGATATCTGGCATCAAAATTAATATAGGGGTCTTCTGTGTTCAACTCCCTCGTCTTATAAGAACCTTCTATTACCAGAGGTTCATTTTGCTCATATTTTATAAGATCTCTCTTTGTCGGAGGGTTTTGCTCTTTATTAAGAAAGAAAACAAGAATACCTATAATTAATGATAAAGTTAAGAAAACTGTGGCTAAAATTATGAGTTGATATCTTTTCATGTTTACATTATACCCCTATTTCAAATTTTTAGAAACACTTAATATACCTTGTCAAAGATCAAGATTTTTGTTTCTTGATTCTGCTGAGAAATTATTATTTTAATGATATAATTAACTTATATAAAATGGAAAAAATAAATATAAATAAATACGATAAAATAGAAAAAGCGTCAGAGTCTCTTAGGGATAGGATGGAGTCTCCTAGTAAGTCAGAAGAATTAAAAAGTCTAATAGAGAAAATAGAAAAACTGAAAGAGGATCTTAGAAAATATGGTATCCATGGTGTGTCCTTAGAGAATGCTAGGCCTATTCCAGATCATCTGACTCCTCAGGAAAAGAAAGAGATCTTCAGAGTCCAAAGAGATCTACAAGAAGCAAAAGTTAGATTGGAATTCTTTAAAAAATGGAAATAAAGCTAGAAAAAGATATTGACGAAATAATCCTTCTCTAGTAAAATAAGTGTGGTTCAAAAAATATATATTGTTTATTTGTTTTCCATCCCAGCCAGGGCCCTGAACCATCCCTGGCTTTTTTATTTATATTTATCTAAAAATTCTTTTTTAAATTCAAAATACCTATCATTCAATATAGACTCGCGAATATTTGATACCAACTTGTTGATAAAATAAGTATTATGAACAGAGGCTAATGTTGCTCCCAGCATCTCCTTGGCTCTAAAAAGATGGGCTATATATGCTTTAGTGTATTTTTGACAAGTATCACACTGACATTCTTTTTCTATTTTAGAAAAATCATTTTTAAATTTTTCATTAGTAATATTTATTTTTCCGTTTTTGGTAAACAAGGTTCCATTTCTAGCTATTCTTGTTGGGGAAACACAATCAAATAAATCTACTCCATTTTCTATTCCCATAAACAAGTCTTCTGGCTCCCCTATTCCTAAAAGATGTCTAGGTTTATCTTTTGGTAAAATTTCATTAACCCATTTTACGGCAGAGGACATATCTTCTTTTGCAAAAGAGCCCCCTATCCCAAAACCATCAAAACCTCTTCCCTTAATTTTCATCTCGGATATAATTCTTGCTGATTTTTGACGCAATTCTTTTTCTCTTCCGCCTTGTACTATGCCAAACAAAAACTGAGGAAGAGAGTTTTGTTTTTCCGCCTCTAGATCAAGGTGTTTCTTGAGGCTTCTTTTTGCCCAAGAATGAGTTCTGTGTAAAGCTTCTTCCTGGTAATTAAAAGTCTCTACCGGAGAAGTGCATTCATCAAAAGCAAAAATCATATCTGCTCCTAAATTGTGTTGAATTTCTATTGATTTTTCGGGAGTGATGTAGTGCAAAGAACCATCTAAATGAGAGCGAAAAGAGACTCCATCGTTTCCTATTTTAGCCAACCTAGGGGCTCCATCCTCTGATGAAGATCTCTCTGGAATTAATAAACTAGGGTCAGTTATAGATACAACTTTAGACAATTCTTTTCCATAAGCAACCCCTAAGGAGAAAACTTGAAATCCTCCCGAATCAGTCATTAACGGCCCTTCCCAGTTCATGAACTTATGTAATCCTCCAGCCTCTTTAACTAGTCTATCTCCTGGCTGTAGATATAAATGATAAGTATTAGCTAGAACAACTTGTGTTTCATTTTTTTTCAAATCTTCAGGTAAAACACTCTTGACCGTTCCTTTTGTTCCGACTACTACGAAAGAGGGGGTTTTTATTTCCCCGTGTGGAGTTTTTAGTAAACCAGCTCTTGCTAATGTTCCCTTGAGTTCTTTTTCTATTTTAAAATCAAAACTTCTTTGCATTAATCTTTATATAACAGTCTTTTTTGTCTTATAAAAAACTTTCTATCTTCAAATTTTATAATTTGAAGATAGAAAAATGGTTTCCGAGACTAATCAGTCTCAACCACTACCCATTTTAAGTCTTGAGTGTTAACAGGAGACCTTAGTATTATCTTTTTATGTGGCTCTGCTGGTTCTGATATTATTTCTTCTACTACCGCTAAAACTGATAAGTTTTTACTTGGTAAAAAGACACTTGTCCCACTTTCAACTGGCAGATCCATTGGCACACTAGTCTCAAAGTTTCCACCACCTCTTCCTATTAAATTAATACTAATATTTAGCCCTTCTATAAAGGCTTCAGTCTCTTGTTGTGGACTAGAGAATATGGTTACCAGAGATGTTTTTTTATAAACTTTTTCTGTTTTACCTATAGGTATTTCTCCATTTGCTAAGACCAAGCTTCCTTCTCTTAGTCCATGGTCATCTCCCACATCTATTATAAAAGTATTATAAAAAGACTGGTTGTTCTTGCTTAGTATATTTGCCAATACAAAGTTTTCTTTAGGTAAACGATTCAGGGTTTCTTTTAATTTAATATTTTCATTTTCTAATATTTGATAATTTATATGAAATAACTTCAAGCTAAAATTCTCTTCTCTTAAATTCTGATTTTCCTTTTGTAGTGATTTTTTATCTTTAAATAAATAGGTTAAATCTTTAATCTTTTCCGAAATAAAATTGCTAGAAAGCCATAAGGGGCGACCTAGAAAATTAAAAAAAGTTCCGGAGTAAAAAATTAATCCTAATCCTAGCAAAATAGTGACAATTATTATTATAATTTTTTTAGAGCCTCTAGGTTTTTTTTTATTTAGAAATTGTTTCTTCATCTGTTTTCAATAAAACCTCCTTATATTCCTCAAACTCATCTAGTATAACTCCTGCTCCTCTAGCAACAGCAGTAAGAGAGTCTTCGGCAATATAAACAGGTATCTTTAAAGAGCTTTCTAGAAAAGAATCTATCCCTTTTAGCATGGCCCCTCCTCCTGATAAAACCAAACCATTTTTTATTATATCGGAAAGTAACTCCGGGGGAGTTGTTTCAAGAACTTCTTTTACTCCCTCAGCCAAACTAAGTATTGATGGCATTATTGCTTCCCTGATATCAGTGTCTGTGATAATAACCTGTCTTGGTAAACCTGTTATTAAATCTCTCCCTCTAACTTCTGCCTCTAAGGTGGTCTCATCTTCTTCTACTCCAGCGATAGCTATTTTAATATTTTCTGCTGTTCTCTCCCCTATCAATAATTTAAACTCTTCCTTTATGTAATTAATAATATCTGATATTAATAAATCCCCTGCTATTTTAATGTTCTTAGAACAAACCACTCCGGATAAAGAAATAACTGCAACATCTGTGGTTCCTCCTCCTATGTCTACAATCACAGACCCTAGGGCTTCCTTAACCGGCAAGTGAATTCCAATAGCAGCAGACATTGGTTCTTCTACAATATAGACCTCTCTTGCTCCTGCTGACCTAGCAGCATCTTCTACCGCTCTAATTTCTACATTAGTTATTCCTGTTGGCACTCCTATTACAACTCTTGGTCTAAATAGTTTTTTTGAAATTCTTTCTGCTTTGTTTATTAAATAAGAAATCATCTCTTCTGTAATTTCAAAATCAGAAATAACTCCATCTACTATAGGCTTTACTGCTTTAACATGGCCTGGTGTTCTTCCTAGCATTTGCTTTGCCTCAGATCCGACTGCTACTATTTGCCCTGTTTTTTTATTTACTACAACAACGGAGGGTTCATTGATTATAATTCCTTGCCCTCTTAAATACACCAAAGTATTAGCAGACCCTAAGTCTATTCCTATATCATTAGAGAACATTTGGTATATCTTCTTAAGCATAAATCTTTTACAGGTTAAATAATTCTTCTTTTTTAACAATGACTTCCTTTTCTTCTGTTCTCTTCTTTAACTCATATCCACCTTCTGAAATACTTCTGTCTGATACGACCACCCTATAAGGAATTCCAATTAGATCAGAGTCTGCAAATTTTTCTCCAGCACTAAGGTCCTCTCTGTCATCAAATAATACTTCAATTCCCCTGTCAATTAATTCCTTATACAGATCCTCTGCTTCTTTTAAAACAGACTCGTCTTTTCCAAGACTTAATAAGTGAATCTTAAAAGGAGAAATACTTTCTGGCCAAATTATCCCCTTTTCATCAGATAAAACTTCTACTATAGTACCCATCAATCTTCCTAATCCTATTCCATAAGACCCCATTACTACTAATTTCTCCTCCCCTTTTTTATTTTTATAAGTTAAATCAAAAGGCTCAGTAAATTTTGTTCCTAGGGAAAATATATTCCCAACTTCTATGGCCTTTTTCTCCACCAATTCCTCTTTTTTTAGACCGAGCGACTCTAGTTCTTCATCATTATATATTTCTTTATTTATAGCCAATCCCTTATTTTCATCCAAGTAAATCAAATCTTCTCCTGCCCCTGTTATTGTTTGAAATTCGTGAGAATATTTTGAGAAAGTACCACCTGAAGACAAAGTCACATAAGTTAAATGTCCAATACCAACTCTCTTAAATATATTTTTATATGCCTCTTTAGCTTTCTCATAAAAAAGATCATGACTCTCTTCGTCTTCTGAGAAAGAATATAAGGCCTTCCAGTAAAACTCTCTTCCTCTCAATAGCCCAGACTTACTTCTAGCTTCATTTCTAAAGATCTCTTTAAAATCATATGGGTAAGCGGGTAGATCTTTATAGGAACTGATGTGTTGTTTTAATATATTAGAATAAGCTTCCTCATTGGTAAAAGATAATCCTATTTCTCCCCCATTTTTTAGCTTTGACTTAAACCATATGTCCACAACTTCATCACTCCACCTATCTGTTTTCTCCCAGATGTCTTTATTTTGAATTATTGATGTTTTCATCTCTGTTCCTCCGATCTTATTCATTTCTTCTCTGATTATTCCTTCTATTTTTTTAATTACTCTTAACCCAAGTGGCAAATAGGAAAATACTCCTGATATTTCCTTGTGTATAAAACCTCCTCTAATTAATAATTCTGCATTAAGAGAGACCTCATCAGATGGGTTCTCTTTTTGTGTTTTAGTAAATAAAAATGATTGTTTCATATAATTTCATATTACTCTAAAAGATACTTTTTTACAATTAGAAGATTCCTAGGCTTGTCCTGGGTTCATTTTTTTAACCTCAGCCTAGGACCGTCCTAGACTCACTAGAAACAAGCAAGGGGCCTGTCTGCGCAGGCAGGCCTGTCCCTAACACCAATGTTTTCATTCTAATGCTTTTTTGTTATTAGAAAGTTTAATTTAATTAAAAGACAATCTCTCACTCTTGTTCTGAAGAGATTTTAGTTGAATACAAAAAGCAATGGAAATATTGGTGTGGGGGTAACCAAGTGGACGGCCGTCCGTTTGGTTACCCCTTAGAACTTTTTTTGATTTTTATAGTTTTAGGTATTTGTTTGAGCCGCTTCCCAGACTTGAACTGGGGACCTTCGCTTTAGTTATGCGCCTGTTCCCACTTCGCCAAGGCTACGCGGGACAAGCTCGCACACCCACTTTTCTCAATTCTTAGAGGTGGGTTTCGTGGGGGCCTGCCTGCGCAGGCGGGCCTGTCCCCACACCAATGTTTTCATTCTTTTGCTTTTTTGTTATTAGAAAGTTTAATTTAATTAAAAAATAATCTCTCACTCTTGCTCTGAAGAGATTTTAGTTGAATACAAAAAGCTATGGAAATATTGGTGTGGGGATTGACATAGCCTAGATTGATTACTTTTCGTGAGCCGCTTCCCAGACTTAAGCTAGGATTCTTTGCTTTAGTTATGCGCCTGTCCGCACACCTACTTTTCTTGATTCTTAAAAGTGGGTGTGGGGATTGACATAACCTAGATAAGTTACAATACTTGAGCCGCTTCCCAGACTTAAGCTAGGATTCTTTGCTTTAGTTATGCGCCTGTCCGCACACCTACTTTTCTTGATTCTTAAAAGTGGGTGTGGGGATTGACATAGCCTAGATTGATTACTTTTCGTGAGCCGCTTCCCAGACTTAAGCTAGGATTCTTTGCTTTAGTTATGCTTTGACAT
>CAZTAH010000002.1:0-14289 GCA_964611515.1 uncultured Candidatus Saccharibacteria bacterium
CTGGGACCAATACTCCAAATAAAATTAGTCCATCTTTTTCATATAGCATTGACGGAGGTGAAACTTGGGAAGAAATTTCTAGTGAATATTTTAGAGAAGAAGATGTCTCTCTTCAAGGTGTTCTAGAAGAAGAGTTTAGTGAATATATGGCTGTTTGGAGTGCTGAAGAACTCTTAGAGAGCCTAGAATTAGATAGCGTTAAAATCAAAGTAACAATAAATGATGGGGAAATTGCTAATAACACAGCTTCTGCTATTTCTCCCGATTTTAAAATAGACACAAAAGCTCCAAGGATAGTTAGTTCTTTAATTTTTGATGCAGGAATTGCCGGAGAAGAAGACACAGCAAAAATTACAATAACTAAACCAGAGGATACCAGTGCTGTCTATTATAAAATAAGAGACAATGATGTTTATGAGAACGATCCAAAAGAAACAGAGTGGGTGGAAATGATGGAAGATGAAGAAATAATTTCATGGACATTTGATTCAGACATAGAAAAGAAAAGCCTATTTTATAAATTCAAGGATAAGTTAAACAATGAAACTGAAGAATACACAGTCTCTACTCACACACCAATAGCTAGTTCTTCGTTTATGATACAAGACACTTCTAATATAGTAGCCCAGCCTCCATATTATGATGTTTATATTGGTTGGCAAATGGCAGAATCAGAAGGTTTTTCCAAATATAAATTAGAAGAAGCTACTTCTGAAGATAATATTACTTATGGTGATTTTAGAGACATAGAAAGTCCTAGCCTATTTGAGGTTAATACTAATTATTACATATCAAGAAACTTAAACCCTGATTTATTTTATAAATATAGATTATCGGTTATAAACACCGAGGGAAATACTTCTGTTAGGTCTGGATCGGCTATAATTACTAAGCCAGATGGAGTCCAGAACTACGGAGAGGGAGGAGGAGGAAGTGTTTCTACTGCTCCTAAGGTGGAAAATGTAAGAGCCAGACAGAATGAAGACAAGAGCGTTACTGCTTATTATAAAATTACAGATGATTCTTTTGCGAAAAAAATAAATCCTGATTATGAGTCATATCTCTTTCTTAACTTAGGAATAAAGTTATCTGAAAATACTTTAAATGGGAATTTTATTACAGTCTCAGATGCAAGCAAGATGCCTAATTTTGGATACATACAGATTAATAATGAAGTAATTAAATATGGTTCAAAAGATGGAAATAATTTAATTGACCTAACTAGAGGAACTTGGCCTAATTTAATTACAACAGGAAGGACAACTAGGACAAATCCTGTTTTGTATCAAGGAACCCCTGTTTGGTTAATGGTGGGAGATGGAGATTCAATAGTTATAGATGATGAGGAGATAAGAGATGGACTAGATTTGGAAATAGAATGGGATGCCCAGAATAATCTATTTTTAGCTGGAGAAGACTATGAGAAAGTAGGAATAAGAGTTTTGACACATGACAATCAAGATGCACTATCGGGGCCATTGTCCACCCAAAATGACTACACAGAAGATGGAATGTTAGATTTATTGGATCTTAGTATTCCGGAAATATATTTTGAAGAAACTCAAATAATAGTAGCAGAAAACACAGATGAGCCAGTGATCCTAAAGATAAAACTTTCTCGACCTTATGTTTTTGATATTAAGTTTAATGTGGAAGTAACAGGAAGTGCTGATTATGGATTAGATTATTTGATGAGCAAAGAGGAGGTTACCATATTAGCAGGGGAAGACACAGCTGAAATAATTATAAATATTATAGATGATGATTTGAAAGAAGATCCAGAAACGATAATAATTACTTTAATAAACACAATAAATTCCGTTATTAGAGAGGAAGAGTCAGTGGCAATTGTTACCATAGAAGACGATGAGTCTTTTTCTGGAGTTAACTTTGATATTGTTTCCAAGTCTAATACAGAAAACATTAGTTTGGTAGAAATACCTATTTCACTCGGAGAAATATCAGGGATAGATGTTTTGGTCAAGTTTAAAGTAGAAGGAACCGCAACAGAAGGAAAAGATTTTATTTTAGAGAATAAAGAAATAATAATTCTTAAAGGTGAAAAGACTGTAAATCTTCAATTATTAATAATAGATGACACATTAAAAGAAGAGGATGAAACGGTAATTATAACTATTATAGAAGCCGAAGGAGCTATTATAGGAGACAAGGATGTTTTCACCTATACAATTATAGATGACGATACTTATCCTATTATTAAATTCAATAGTCCTAGTAGCGAAGCTAGAGAAGATATTAATGTGGCAGAGGTTCCCGTTGTATTGTCTTTTCCTTATCCGGAAGAAATTGTATTTTATTATAATGTTATAGGAGGAACAGCAGAAGGATCAGGCGTTGATTATAGAATAGAAGGAAATAAAGGAATCATTCCTCCTAATCAGACAGTGTTTAATATTCCTATAATAGTTTATGACGATGACCTATCAGAAGAAACAGAAACCATAATAATAGAACTATCAGAACCAACCAATGCCATATTGGGACAGGAGTTTGAGGTCATCCATGTCTTCTCTATTCTAGATAATGAAATACTTATTTCTGAAATGAGTGGAGCTCATGCCAAGTCAACTAGTGTGAATATTATTTGGACAACAGCTGATTATACAGACAGTTTAATAGAGTATGGAACAGAAGAAGATAATTATGACTTGTCTAAATATTCTATAGACAAAGTACTGGAGCACAATGTTTATATTGATAATCTTATTCCTAATACCACTTATTACTTTAAAACAACATCAGAAAATCTAGCTGGAGACACAACAGTTTCTAGGTCTCAATTTACCACTACTCCTGGGCCAGTGCTAGAAGAACCAGAAACTGAAGACGAAACAGATACAAGTGTAATAATTAAATGGGAGTCAGACACAGAAGCATCTTCAAAAGTTTATTATTCTACGGATCCAGATATGACAAATCCCTCAATGACTGAAGACCTAACTCTAACGACAGATCATTCTGTTTTACTAAACAATCTAACACCAGATCAGACTTATTATTTCTATGTTTTGGGGTTAGACGAAGAGGGAAATGAAGGGGAAAATAAAAATGGAGGAAATTACTTTGTATTTTATACTAGAGACGATGAGACTCCTCCAATTATCTCAAATATTAAAATTCCAATAAGAACAAGTTCTCAGGTTGCTATTACTTGGAATACAAACGAACCAGCCAAGGGATTAGTTAGATATGGGGAAGATGAGGATGAATTAGACGAAGAGACAGAATATATTTATCTATTAAAAACTAACCACTTAGTTACAATAGATGAATTAAAAGAAAACACTAAATATTATTATGAGATAGAGATGGCAGATAAGAATAATAATGAAAGTATCTCCCCTCTAAACATATTTGAAACAACAGCAAAAGAAAGAGTTGTGGTTCATACTGGAAGTGGAATAGATGGAATAACTAGAGAGTTGTATGATTTAGTTTTGGCTGAAAATCAAACATATAAAGACAAGTATGGTATTTTGGACTTAGAAAAACCAGAAGTCTCAGACATTGAGGTTTCCGAGATTAGTGCTTTTGGGGCAACCATATCATTTAGTACAAATGAGGACACTCTGGCTTTTGTTAAATATGGAAAAAATGGACTAGATCAGACGGTTGCTAAAGACAAATGGAGCAGGAGACACTTAGTCAGGCTAACTGGATTAAGTTTAGGGACAGAATATTCTTTTGTGATAAATGCCATGAATAAAGTTAATGAAGTAGGGGAATCTGAGGTAGAAAAATTCACCACAAAATATTTAAGCGAGGACTTGGCTGAATTAAAGGAAATAGAAAATGTTGAACAATTCCAAAAAGAAATAGAGTCTACTATAGAGTCCATCTTGCCTTCGCTTGTTCCTCCTTTCATAGAAAAACCAACAGTAAAAGAAATAACCGAGAGTTCTGCTGTTATAGAGTACAGAACAAACATAAAAACATTTCCTGTAATAAGTTATGCTCAGGAATTAGACTACAAACCAAATAGAGAAAATCCTTATGACGGAGAGGTCTCTAGTACTATTAAGAAATCATTAGATCATTCTCTTAAAATATCAGGATTAAGGCCAAATACTACTTATCACTTCTCAGCTGGGGCTTACTCTCTACCTGGAGTGGTTGGAAAATACGAAGACCTTACTTTCACCACTAAAGCTTCTAAAATACAAGCTAATATAATAGACATACAAAAAGATTCTTTTGGAGTTGTTTGGCACACAGATGAACCAAGCACTTCTATTATAGAATACAAAAATACTAGAAATGGAAGAGTGTCTAAAATAGTAGATGATGAAAAGAAGACCTCTCATTCATTTAGAATTGAAAACCTAGACTCAGGAACAACATATGAAGTCCTTATTTCGGGAATTAATCCAAAGGGTAATTTGATTGAAGGAGCACATGCCTTAATTGTTAATATACCAGAAGACAATGAGCCACCAATTGTAACAAACCTAAAGGTAGACAGTGCTTTAGTTCAAGGTAGAACTGACAGAGTTCAGACTATTATTTCCTGGCAAACTGACGAGGCTTCTACTTCAATAGTTTATTACCAAGAAGGAGCTGGATTAAGTGATTCTATCCTAGCTAATAAGGAAGAAGACTTGGAGTTAAGTAAAAATCATGTAATAATTTTAGGGTCCATGAAGCCTGGAACGGTTTACAGATTTACAATTTCTTCTACAGATCAATTCGGAAATACTTCAACCTTGCCTATTAGGACAATAGTAACTCCTAAGAAAAATGAATCAATTATTGATGTGATATTCAAAAACTTTGATGAGACATTTAAATTTATTAATAACATTAGATAATTAGACAAAATGGAAAAAAATAAAAAATGCCGAATACTATTAATAGACAATGATGAAATGGATCGCATTTTCTTTAGAGATCTTTTTTGGATTCATGGGGAGGATGATTTATATGAAATTACTTGTGCAAGGTCTTTTGGAGAAGCTCTGGAATTAATTGAAGAGGGGGATTTTTCCATTATTTTCTTTGATAGTCTTATACCAGAAAAAGAAAAAAAGAATGACATAGATGGGCAGATAGAAAGGACTTATTCTTTTATCAAAGAAATGAAAAGCAATGAAAAATACTCAGAAATAAAATTGATAGTGTATTCTAGCATAAGAGACAAAAAGATAAAAAAGAAATTAAAGAGTATAGGGGTTCACAAGTATATATACAAAGGTGATTTATTACCCAAAGAAATAATTTCTCTAATGGATAAAATAAATGGATGCCATAATTAAAATAGAAAATCTTAATCTTTGGTACGAGAAGGGAAAACCAAATCAAGTTCAAGCCTTAAAAAACATAAACCTAGAAATAGACAAGGGGGACTATGTTGCTTTTTTTGGACCGTCAGGTTGTGGTAAAACTTCTTTGCTTCACTCAATTTCTGGTATAGATAGATTTCAAGAAGGTCATATCTTTATAAAAGGAAAAGATATCTCTCTTTTTTCCAATCAAGAACTCTCTATTTTTAGGCAAGCAGGAGTTGGTATAGTTTTTCAGCAGTTTAATTTAATACCCTCCCTTACTGTATTAAAAAATGTCTCCCTCCCTATGCTTTTTGTTGGAATAAGTTCTAGTAGAGCAGAGAAAGAAGCTAGAAGATTATTAAAAAGATTAGACATATCAGAATTAGCCACTCGTTATCCTTATGAGCTATCAGGAGGACAACAACAAAGAGTGGGTATAGCGAGAGCCTTGGCTAATAATGCTCCCATAATAATTGCTGATGAACCATTGGGAAACCTAGACTCTAATAATGCTAAAGCAGTGCTAGATTTTCTTAAGGATTTAAATGAAAAAGATGGGAGGACAATAATAATGGTAACCCATGAAGCCTGGAGCTTGAAAGATGCCAAAACTGTTTTCTATATGAAAGATGGAGAGGTGGTAGAAAAAGAAAGAATACCAGAGGGGGGCTTTGCTGAATCAGCAACAAAAAGACTACAGGAACAGATTAGTTCTATTTCAGGAGAAGAACTTGTTCTTCAGGATGAAAAAATTTCAACTAGAATATTAGCGAACTTTTTATTAAAAGGATATACAATAAATGAATTGGCTAGATTTAATGATTTTATTAATGATTTCTTCTCAGGAGAATTAGGAGCAGAGCAATTTAAGAGACTGCTAGTCAGAGCTTTTCCAGAAGGAGGCCTGGGATTAAGAGCAAAAAAAGCAGAAAAAGTTTTTCTTTTTATTGAGAAAGCAATAGAAATGAGGGCAATCATAGAGCTCTTAGAAATAGAATTGAAATATGACCCTAATGTTTCTATTTCTGGAAGTGTAGCAACAATAAGACAATGGTTAATTGAGGACTATAGGGGGAAATTATCTGAATTTCAGATAAGAGCAATAGATCAAGTAATAGAAGACAGAATAAGAAATAATGTAAAACCCAATGAAGTAGTCAAGATTTTAGATTTATCTAATAGTAAATTTGGAGTGGGATTATCTTTTAGGGCTTCTTCAGTGATAGCTGAAAAATTAGAATTAATTCTAAATAAAGAAATAGAGGATATTAGTCATAATTAAATATAAAATAAAATGAATAAAAAAAGTCTAAGTTTCAAAGAATTAATCTCTCTAGCCCTAAGAGCTTTTAGGAATAATCCCCAAAGAACAATTCTTACTATATTAGGAATGTCAGTAGGAATAGCAACTGTTTTATTATTGATTTCTCTTGGATATGGCCTACAGTATATTTTAATAGGAAAATTAATGACGACAGAAGATTCTTTAATTACAATGGATGTTTCTTATCCCGCAGAAACTAATTTATTACTAAAAGAAAATAATCTAAAGGAAATATCCGAAATAGAGAATGTGGATTCAGTTAGTCCAGTAGCAGAATTAAGCGGAGAGATGATTTTAGCAAATGGTCCAAGTTTATTTATCAGCAATCAAGTAGTAGATCTTTCTTATTTTCTTTTATCAGGATTAGTTCCAACCGTCGGAGAGTATCCAACAAAAGATAGTACTAAAGGAGTAGTTATAACCAGTCCTGCATTAGCTCCAATAGGAGTAGAAAATGCCGAGGAAGTGTTAGGCAAAAAAGTTAACTTTAATATTTTCTACCAAGATGATTTTTCTGATGACTACTTAGAAGTAAAAAATAAAAATGAACTAGAAATAGTAGGGATAATAGAAGATGAGAATACTATACCAATGGCAATCCTACTTTCTTCAGAGTTAGAAGAAAAACCTCCCTTGTACACAAAGGCCTTAGTTAAAGCTAAAAATACAGAAGTATTAGAAGGACTAAGAGACAGATTACAAGAGGAAGGATTTATGGTGTCAGCTAAAATAGACCTAGTGAATCAGGCTAGAAAATTTACAAATATAATTACGATTATCCTAGGTGTCTTTGGGATAACTGCTTTAATAGTGTCTGCTATTGGGATGTTTAACACTATGTTAGTAGGATTTTTAGAAAGAATTTATGAAGTGGGGATACTTAAATCTATAGGAGCGACAGACCATGATGTTAAAAATTTGTTTTTAGTAGAATCTATAATTATGGGATTTTTGGGTGGTATAGGAGGGATAATTATAGGAGTAGGAGGGGGATCTATTTTCAATGTTTTAATTAGTGCTTTTTCTAAAAAATATGGAGGAGAAGCAATTAGATTGTTCCTTACCCCTTGGTGGTTTATAGGCTTAGTCGTGGTGTTCTCTATTGTAATAGGGGCTAGTTCTGGTTTTCTACCAGCAAGACGAGCTTCTCTTTTGTCTCCAAAAGAAGCTTTTGTTAAAAAATAATTTTAGAGTAAGTCTTCTGGGTCTACATTTATCAGAAAGGAGGGTGGTAGGCTCAAAAGGGCTTTTTCTAAATCTCTATTTATTTTATTTTTAGAATCTTCTACTAGAGGCCAATCACTCGGATCTACCTTAATGACAGTATTGGTGATTAATTTTCCTTTTATTTTAGAAATAAAAGCACTATATATCTGAGGATGATAAGTTCCTAATTCGTTTTCTATTCGTTTTCTAGCCTCATTAGTTTCTTTGGTATTTCCTTCAAATCTTATTTTGATTAATTTTTTATAAGGAGGATAATTAAAGGTTCTTCTTTCTTTTAATTCATTTCTGTATATAGGTAATATATTTCCAAGAACAATGTTTTCTAGGGTTTTGTTTTCTTCTATTCTGGTTTGTATTATAAGGGTATTCTTTGAAATATTGTGTAATTTAGTTATTATTTGAATAATTTTAGATGTAATGTTAAAGCTAGGTAAAGATAAAATTCCATCTAATGAAGTAATAATACTGGTTTCTATGTCTAATTCTTCAAGATAGGGTAAAGCTAAGGTAGTTCCTAACAGTATGCTCCCTTTATTTTTTTGAAAACTTGATATTATTTTTTCTATCTCTTTGACTGTTTTAATGTTTTCTCTGTCTAGTTGATATATTTTATTTTTAGGAAAAAGCTTTTCTAATTCTATTTTAGCCTTATCTATTCCTATCCCCAATGGAACTAAGTTCCAACTAGAGCAATTAGGACATATTTTCTCTGTTTTTTCTTTCAGTCCGCATTTATTACACATAAAAATCCTTCCTTCTTTTTTTGAATCATACAAAACTACTGGAGCTGAGCAATCTTTGCAAAGTAGGGTTTGCCCACAATCATTACAAATAGTTAAAGGAGCCAGTCCTTTTCTAGTGGTTAAAATAAATACAGATTCATTTTTGCTCAAAGATTTTTTTATTTCTTCAACAGATTTTTTTTCAATTATATTAAATTCTTTTGATAATTTCTCTTCTTTCTTGTCTAGAATTAAATTCTTACTTAATTTTGAAAAACGATATACGGGAGACATTATTTCTCCAAGCTCTCCATTCTCATAGCGACCTATTGTTTCAGGACGGAGAAGAGTGTCTCCAAAAATTAATTTTACTTTATTGATATGAGCATATATTTCAGCAAAGGATCTGATGTCTAAATAGGGACGAGATAATTGCTTGTAGGCTTCAGAGCTTTCTTTTTCTACTACAATGGTCTTAATATCATTTCTGGGTACTGATAGAAAAATACCAGTACATACAATTAAAACAGAATGCTCTTCTTTCATTATTTTATTATAGTTTTCTATTAGCTTTTTTTTAGAGAATCCAGAGTGAAGAGAAAAAGAATAAGCCTCTATTCCTTTAGATAATTCTTTACAAAAAATATCTATATCTTTTTTAGATGGCAAACAAAAAAGGATTGATTCTTTTTTAGCAAAGGATTCTCTTATTAGAGTTTTATAATAAATAAGTCTATCTTCTACCGGTGATTGATATATTAATTTTTCGCATTTAATGTTTTGTTTATCCTCTTGTTTTCTTTCTGCTTTTACTAATTCCAAATTGTTATTTAATAGAACAGAGGATGAGAGTGATTTTATAACAGTCCCTAGTCCTCCGAGACTATACTCCTTCATTCTTTGACAAGACAATAAAAAATTTTCACTGAATAGAGATTGTCCCTTAACTTCACCTACTTTTTTAAGTTGATAAGGGGCTTTTTTTAGATCAGCTTTAGCCAAAATAGCTTCCTCGGTTTTAACAACTAAGGCATCTATGTTTTTACTCCTAACTGGAACTGAAACAATATGACCAAGGGGGATATTGTTACCGGAAAAATAAGAAAGATAATCTTTTTGATTACTCTTAGAAATAGGTACGACAGTAATAATGTACATAAATATATTTTATCACATATCCATGTCTTTTTTCTAATTTATTATATAATTAAAATATGCTATAATTTTGTTATTATTTAGTATTATGTCTTTATTTATAAAAAAACTTGGAATAGATTTGGGGACGGTAAACACCTTAGTTTATTTACCTAAAAAGGGAGTTATCTTAAATGAGCCATCAGTTGTGGCTATTTCTGAGCAAGATCACTCTGTTTTAGCTATCGGACAGGAGGCCAAAGAGATGATAGGGAAAACCCCAGATAATATAATTGTTTATCAGCCAATGAGAGATGGAGTTATTGCTGACTATAGGGTAACAGAAGCAATGTTAAGGTATTTTATAAACAAAGCGATGGGTTCTTTTAGTTTTTTTAAACCAGATGTAATGGTTTCTGTTCCTGCTGGTATAACTTCTACAGAGAGAAGAGCAGTCGTGGAGGCAGCCATAAGAGCAGGGGCTAAAAATGCTTATGTAGTAAAGGAGCCCATCTTGGCGGCAATAGGAGCAGGTATTCCAATACAAGAATCCAGGGGTCATATGATAATGGATGTGGGAGGAGGAACTACAGATGTAGCAGTTATTTCTTTAGGAGGAATAGTTTCGTCTACTTCTGTTAAGTATGCTGGAGACAAGATAGATCAAGCTATTATAGATTACATTAAAAAAACTTTTAATTTAGCAATAGGAGACAGGACAGCAGAGAGAATTAAGATAAAAGTAGCTTCCGCTGTTCCCTTGGAAGAAGAATTAACTTTAACTGTAAAAGGAAGGGATTATGTTCAAGGATTACCTAGGACAGCCCAAATTTCTACTAATGAAATAGTAAAAGCCATAGATAGAGAATTAAGGATGATGATAGGAGCAATAAAAGAAGTTCTATCCCAAACTCCTCCCGAGCTTTCTGCTGACATAATAGATGATGGGATAATTATGACAGGGGGGACTTGTCAATTAAGAAATTTAGCTGATTTAATACAAAGAAAAACAGGAGTTAAGGCAAAAGTAGCAGAAGAACCGTTTCTTTGTGTAGCAAAAGGAACAGGAGAAGCATTGAAACATCTAGACACTTACAAAAAAAGCATTATTTCCAAAAGATAATGAAAAACTTAGATAAAATATTTCCAAAAAAACTATATCATAGTTATGTTATAGAGGGTGATCCAAATATTTTACCTAATAAGATAATAGAGCTTTTAAAAAAAAGAGGGGAGCTAGAAGAAAAAAGCCCCAATCTTTTGATTCAAGAATATGAATCTTTTGCTATAAAAGATAGTGTGGTAATAAAAGAATGGCATAGTAAGTTGGCTCTAGGGAGTAGAAAAAAATTTTGTATATTAAGTACAAAATTTATAAACAGAGAAGCAGAGCAGTCTCTTTTAAAGATAATAGAAGAACCTGGCTTAGATACTCATATTTTTATAATTATTCCAGACTCTTCAGTTCTTTTGGATACAATAATATCAAGAGTTCAGGTGATAAAAATAACAGAAGAAGGAGAGAATGAAATGGGAGAAGTAGCTAAATTATTTATTTCTTCAAAAATAAAAGAAAAATTAACCCTAGTAGATAAGTTTATAAAGGAAAATACAGAAGAAGGTAACTCAGGGAAATTAAGGCATAAGACAATAGAATTACTTAATGAACTAGAGCTTGTTTTTTATCCCAAGTTTAAAAATGGAGAAAATACCAATAGTGTTAAAATTTTAGGCGAGATCAAGAAGGGACGAAGCTATTTGAGACAACCAGGGTCTTCAGCTAAGTATATTTTACAAAACTTAGCCTTAATTATTTAAAATGTGCTAAAATAAAAATATGTATAATACACAAGAATTTAAAAAAGAATTAGAAAAAATAAGTGATTGGCTAATTAAGGAGTATTCTCAAATTCACACAGGCAGGGCCATCCCTGTAGTGCTAGACAACATTATGATTGAAAGTTATGGAAATAATGTTCCTATCAAAAACATAGCTTCTATTTCTATAGAAGACGCCAAGACTCTAAGGATAATTCCTTGGGACAAAGAGAACATTAAGCTAATTGAGTCATCTATAAATAGCTCACAATTAGGGCTATCAGTTGTTTCAGACGGAGAGGGAGTGAGAGCTATTTTCCCAATGCTAACTACAGAGAATAGAACGAAGTTAGTTAAGTTACTCAAGGAAAGATTAGAGGAAGCTAGAATAAGGGTGAGGAAAGAAAGACAGATAGAAATAGATAAGCTTAAAGACAAGACTGAAGATGAGGTAAAAAGAGCTAAAGATGAAGTTCAAAAAGTAGTAGATGAAGTTAATTCTAAATTAGAGACAATTTTCAAAAATAAAGAAAATGATTTAATGACTCAGTAAAATGTCTATTCTTACATTTCTAATTATATTAGTTGTCTTAATTGTTTCTCATGAGTTTGGGCATTTTATTGTTGCCAAGCTGAGTAATATAAGGGTAGATGAATTTTCTTTTGGTTTTCCTCCTAATCTTTTTAAAAAAAAGGTGGGGGAAACTACTTACAAAATAAATGCTCTTCCTTTTGGGGGTTATGTTAAAATTCATGGACAAGGGGAAGAAGAAGGGTCAGATATAGACAAACAAAGAAGTTATGACCACAAACCTCATTATGTTAGGGCTATGGTTTTATTGGGGGGTGTTGTTATGAATTTTATTCTTGCTTGGATTCTTTTATCAATAGGGTTGATGTCTGGATTACCTTCTTCTGTTTCTGGTTTTGGTGAAGTCGGTTCAATCAAAAATGCAGGAGTGACTGTTACTAGTGTCATCAAAGGTTCTCCCGCAGAAAGAAGTGATTTACGAGTGGGTGATAAAATTATTTCACTAGAGACAGATATGGATTCTACATTGTTGGCCTCTTCTCCGTTTACCGTTGAAACAGTTCAGAATTTTATTATTAGAAATGGAGAAAAAGAAGTAAAAATAAATGCGAATAGATCCGGGAAAGAATTAGTCATACTTATAAAACCTGAAGTAGATAAAATTCAAAATAAAATGATGATAGGGATTTCTTTGGATATGATAGGGGAGTTAAAGTTACCTGTATATAAAGCGGTTTGGGAAGGGCTAAAATTAACAGGAAATCTTTTTCTCGCAACAGTAGAAGCATTTTATAATTTAATAAAAAACTCTATTTTAGGACAGGCTAAAATTTCCTCCCTAACAGGACCAATAGGACTGGTTGGCATAGTGGGGGAAGCAATTGATTTTGGCTTTATTTATCTTTTATCTTTTACTGCCTTAATATCTATTAATCTTGTTGTTATAAATTTAATCCCTTTTCCTGCTTTGGACGGGGGACAATTGCTATTCTTGTTAATAGAGAGGATAAAGGGATCTAAAATTAATCCAAAAGTTTATTCTTGGATTAATAGTATAGGAATGGGGATATTGATTTTGCTAATGATAGCAATTTCCTATCACGATATAATTAGGTTGTTTTAAACTGGTTTTATCTCACTAGTTTTTATTTTATTCTTATAGCACAACTCCAAGAGTAAAAATAAGGAGCCTGTTCCCACTTCGCTAAAGCTACGCGGGACAAGCTCGCACACCAATATCTACACATTTGACGGAAGCACAGGTTTGTGAAGGGGGCCTGTCCCCACACCTACTTCTCGTTACTCTTAGAAGTAGGTGTGGGGGTAACGAAACGGACGGCCGTCAGGCTTGTTACACCTATAAAAAAAAGGAAGCCAGATAAGCAAGGGGTAACGAAACAGACGGCCGTCAGTCTTGTTACACCAGTTATATTCTGTAGTTTTTTCTTTTCTGTGAATTTGATGTTATTATTCTATTATTAATATTTAATTTTTTAAAAAGGATGTCAATAAGATACTATAAGGGATATAAAATAGGGTCACTTGAAAAAGATCTTCTTAAGCTCCTGCTAGGGGTAAAAGATGAAGAGATTTTTAATAGAAACAGTCAAACTTTTTCTAGTATATTTAAAACTGCTAATCAAAAAAAATATTATTCAAAAATAACAAAAAATCTGGAGAAGAAGGGGTTTTTGGTTTTTAGGAATAAGGATGGAGAACTTGGAGTAGAGATAACTAAAAAAGGGAAAGAGGCACTGAGGAATCTATCTTTAGAAAAAATTTCTAAAGAAAAGAGAAAAGAAGAGTGGGATGGAAAATGGAGAATAGTAATGTTTGATATTCCAGAGAAAAAAAGAAAGATTAGAGGGCTTCTTAGAGATAGTCTAAAAAGGATGGGATTTTTACAAATACAAGGTAGTGTTTGGATATATCCCTACCCCTGTGAAGAAATAGTAACCTTAATTAAAAGTAATGTCTCCTTAGAGAGAGAAGTAGTTTACATGACGGCAAACTCTTTTGAGAAAGATAACATATATAGAAAAAAATTTAGAATTTAATTAATCCTAGCCCCCTTAGAATAAACCCAAAAAAGAACAAGGGGTAACGAAACAGACGGCCGTCAGACTTGTTACACCAAGTAAAATACAGTTATTTTTCTCAACTCTTCTTTCTTTTTAAACCCCTATAGAACAAGGCTAGAAACTAACAAAGGGTAACGAAACAGACGGCCGTCAGACTTGTTACACC
>CAZTAH010000002.1:14389-53495 GCA_964611515.1 uncultured Candidatus Saccharibacteria bacterium
GGGTAACGAAACAGACGGCCGTCAGACTTGTTACACCTACAGAAAAAGAGTTATGTTCTCTTTTTTGTTTCTACTAAGAAAGAATTGTTTTTTTGTATATTTTTGTTCTTCAGAGAGATAATCCTTGATTTTTTAGGGGTATTGACTTTATCCGAGACCAATGATATTATAAAAAATAACCTAAAAAGAATTACTAAATTAAATTAATTAGAAAAATAATGAGTAAGAAAATTTCATTTAAACCTAAACAAGTTGCAAAAAATGTTTTATCTGAACTACATCCCAGAACTCAAGAGATAATGAAGCTTCGTTATGGGCTAGGAGGTGATTCAAAAATTAAAACACTAGAATCTGTTGGTAAAAAATATGGCATTACGAGAGAAAGAGTTCGTCAGATTGAAAGTGCTGCAATTTCTATCATTAGAAAATCAGAAAATCTTAAAAAAGAAAAAGGGGTTCTTAAGGAGCTCAAAAGTCTAATAGCTTCTCTTGGCGCAATATTACCAGAGAAGGAATTATTAGAAAGTATTTCTAAAGACAAGGTTACTCAAAACACTATTCGTTTTTTCTTGACACTAGGAGAAGATTTTGTAAAACATAAAGAGGACAAAGAGTTTGAAACTCGGTGGAGCGTAGACCCAAAGGTGTCTAAAGAAGTACACAGACTACTTAAGGATATATTTAAATCCCTATCTGATCAAGAACTAGTAACTGAAGGGGAATTAATTTCTCGTTTTTTAGGAGAAGCTGAAAATCTATCAGAAGATTATAGAAATAAAGAGATGGTTAAGAGATGGCTGAAGGTTTCTAAAAAGCTAGGAACTAGTCCTTTGGGTGATTGGGGTAAAGCCAGTGCTTCTGGAGTTAAGATTAGGGGGATAAAAGATTATGCTTATCTGATAATGAGGAAAAATGGCTCTCCTTTACACTATAAAGAAGTAGCAGAAAATATCACTAAGGTCTTTGGCAAAAAATGTCATGTGGCGACTTGTCACAATGAACTAATAAAAGACTCTCGTTTTGTATTGGTGGGGAGGGGCATGTACGCACTGAAAGAATGGGGTTACAAGCCTGGTACTGTTAAACAGGTTATAAAGGATTTATTAGAAAAAAATGGACCAATGAAAAAGGAAGAAATTGTAACTGAAGTATTAAAAGAAAAGTACTTAAAAAAGAATACAATATTGGTGAATTTACAAAACTCTAAAAACTTCAAAAGAGGTCCTGGGAATTATTATTATCTGGTTGACTAGGCAAAGCCCTCAGGGGCTTTTCTTCTTTTTCGGGTTAATTTTTTATGGTATAATAGAGCATATTTAACATGATTAAAGAATACTTATCATCTTCTGTTTTTTCTACTGTTTCAAATTTAATTTTTATAATTATTGCTTTTTCTTTTGTAATTATGTTCGCTTGGTTCGCCTATTTCTTATGGGATCACTATAATGGACAAAAGAAAAGAGTGGGTATTCCTTGGACTCTGTTAGAAATAGTCATTCCGAGAGAAGTAGTTAAGTCACCAGCAGCAATGGAGTTAGTTTTTTCTAATTTCATTGCACCTAAGTTGTGGTATTCACTAGAGATAGTCTCAATAGAAGGCAGAATTCATTTTTTCATAAGGACACCAACCAGCATAAAAGACTTAGTAGAAACCCAAATTTATGCTCAATATCCTCAAGCTAAAGTTTTTGAAGTTGAGGATTATGCTTTTAAAATACCAGAATACACTAAGGATGGGAATTGGTATACTTGGGGTTGTGAGTTTAAGAAAAAAAGAGAAGATTTTTTACCAATTAAAAGCTATAGATCTTTTGGAGATGAAATGAAAACAGGAGTAGATGAAGAATATAAGGTTGACCCAATTACTCCTGCTTTAGAATTTATGGGGTCTTTGGGGGAGGGGCAACAACTGTGGTTACAGATTTTAGTAAGAATTAATACTAAAAAATATTATAGTAAGAAAAAGAAGAAGAAAATAGATTTCTATGACGCAGGGCAAGAATATTTAGCTGAAATGTTTGAGCCATATGAATCAAATCCAGACTCTAAGGCTAAGCCTCCAAAAAACCTAGAACTAAAAGCCAAAGAAATTAGTAATCACTTAGGGCAAACACATTTTGAGTGTGGGATTAGGGTCGTATCTCTTGCTGACAAGTCCATAGTTCCAGAAGAAGTATTCAATAGCCTAAGAAGATCATCTCGTTTAATATTTAGGCAATATTCTTCTTCTCTCGGAAATGAATTTGAAAGAATTAACTCTACTGAGTTTGAAAAAGCCTGGTCTGATCCTTCAGGGTCGGCAGTTGATAAATTAAAAGCAAGAATGCTTGATTTTTATAGAATGAGGTCGTTTTTCCACCCTTCCTTAATAAATGATATTGAATACCCTAAAATACTAGCTCCATTTTTTTCTTCTTATAAACCCAGGGTATTTGTTTTATCTAGTGAAGAGCTAGCTACTATTTTCCATTTCCCTGGAGCAGTTTCAGAGACCCCTAGCTTTAGAAGAGTTGAATCTAAGATTGCTAAACCTCCTACTAATTTACCTGTATAGAAATGACAAGCAAGGTTTCTAAAAAAGTACTTATTAGAATATTTGTAGGTTCTTTTGCCCTAGTCTTATTTTTTTCTCTGATATATGTCTTTCTTCTAACTCAATCTCCTCTAAACAATAAAGATGAGATTATAGATATTCCTAAAAATCAGCAGTCTCATGTTGTTTTTAATGAGTTAAAGGAAAAAAAGATTATCAAAAGTATAAATGTTTTGAAGTTTTTCTTAAAAACACACAATGAAAAAGGGGAGATTAAGGCAGGTACCTATTTATTTAAAAAAGGAAGTCCCGTTTATGAAATTGCTAGACAGTTGTATTTTGGTATTTATAACATAGCTCCAATTAAGGTTGTTATAAGAGAGGGGTTAAATAATAAGGAAATATCAGAGGTGTTAAAAAATTCTTTTGAAGATTTTAATGAAGATGTTTTCATGGAAAAAACAAAAGATCTTCAAGGGGGCTTATTCCCTGATACTTATTTTCTCTCTCCTTATCTTTCGGTTGAAGAAATAATAGAAGAAATGACTAATAATTTTAATAAAAAAATAAAAGGACTTAGTAAGGAGATCGAGAGAACAAACAAAAGCCTAGAAGAAATAATAGTGATGGCTTCTTTATTGCAAGGAGAAGCTAGTGGAGAAAAAGATATTTTTCTAATCTCTGGGATATTATGGAAAAGATTAGAAAAAAACATGCTGTTGCAAGTAGATGTTGATCGTCAGACTTATGAGAATCCTGGTTTACCCAATACTCCAATTAATAATCCTGGCTTATTAGCCATAAAAGCCTCCCTGAATCCAGTAGATTCTCCTTATTATTACTATTTACACGACAGGAATAGAGAGATTTATTTTGCTGAAAATCATGAAAAGCACATAAAAAATATAAATACATATCTACGAAATAAATGAAGAAAAATTTAAGAAAAAAGGAAAAACTTGTTTTTGTCGGTCTTTCTGGAGGAGTTGATTCCTCTGTTGCGCTGGCTTTGCTTAAAAAAGAAGGATATAAAACTGTGGGGGTTTTTATTAAAACATGGTCTCCAGATTTTATTAATTGCTCTTGGTCAAAAGAGAGAAGGGAGGCGATAAGAATTTGTTCATTTCTCAATGTTCCTTTTATTGATTTTGATGCCACGGAAGAATACAAAAGAGAGGTAGCGAATTATATGATAGAGGAATACAGAAAAGGAAGAACCCCCAATCCTGATGTTATGTGTAATCGTCAAATCAAATTTGGTGCTTTTTGGGAATTTGCAAAATCAAAAGGAGCTGATTATATAGCAACTGGTCATTATGCAAAAAAAGAATATCAGGAAAATGAGGGACATCAACTTTTAATTGGTCCAGATAAAAATAAAGATCAAGTTTATTTTCTCTGGACTCTTAATCAAGAGGATCTCGGGCACTCTCTTTTTCCAATAGGGAATATGACTAAAGAAAAAGTTAGAAAACTAGCAAAAAGATTAAAGCTCCCAAATGCAGACAAGAAGGATAGTCAAGGAGTTTGTTTTTTGGGGAAATTAGACATGAAGGAGTTTTTATCTCACTACATAAAAAAAGAAGCAGGGAAGGTGTTAAGTGAAGAAGGGGAAATAATAGGAGAACACACAGGATCAATGTTTTATACATTAGGAGAAAGGCATGGTTTTAAAATAGAAAAGAAGCACTCTTCCGGAAAGCCATTTTTTGTCATAGGGAAAGACATCAAAAACAACACCATTACTGTTTCTAATGAATTAAGACCAGAACAAAATAGCGAGAGGAAGACCTTGAGATTAAATAATTGCAATTGGATTGGGAGGGCACCGCTAGTTAATGGGAAGTATCAAATACAAATAAGGTATCACGGAAAACTAAAATTAGCAGAAGTAGAAAATATCAAAAAAGACACATTGGCCCTGAAGTTGAAAAAAAATATTTTAGCGGACTCTGGTCAATCCGTAGTGATTTATGATGGAAAAGTTTTATTAGGAGGAGGTGTTATTTCTTGAAAAAACTGTTAATATAAAAAAAGATTATAAAAAAATAAAATGAAACAAATAAGAAAAAAATATCTAGATTTTTTTGAAAAAAGGGGGCACAAGATAATTCCTTCTGCGTCTCTAGTTCCTGAAAATGATCCTTCTGTTTTATTTAATACAGCAGGAATGCTTCCTCTTGTCCCTTACCTATTAGGTGAGAAACATCCAATGGGAGAAAGGTTGGTTAATGTTCAAAAATGTATAAGGACTGGAGACATAGATGAGGTTGGAGATAATAGGCATTTAACTTTTTTTGAAATGCTAGGAAATTGGTCCTTGGGTGATTATTTTAAAGAAAAATCTATTCAATGGAGTTTTGAGTTTTTAACGGATAAAAAAGAAGGATTAGGTTTAAATAAGGACAGATTATATATTACTGTTTTTGAGGGCAATAAAGAGGCTAAGAAGGACGAAGAGGCTTTTGATATTTGGACTAAGTATGTAGACAAAAATAGGATCTATTTCCTTCCAGCCGAAGATAACTGGTGGGAAGCTGGAGATAGTGGACCATGTGGCCCAGACACTGAGATTTTCTATGACATAAACGAGGAGCCCCTGGGAGATCTTAATAGAGAAGAATTTATTAAAGCCAACAAAGAAGGGAAGGTGGTTGAGATATGGAATAATGTTTTTATGCAATATGAAAAAAAAGAAGGAAAAATAGTTGGTTTTCTAAAAAATAATAATGTTGACACAGGGGTAGGCCTGGAAAGAATTAGTATGGTGGTGGAAAAGAAAAAAGATATTTTTGAAATTGAGATATTTAAATTAATAATAGAAAAAATAAGAGAAGAATCAGAGGGAGGAGATGAGAGGATAGAGAAAATAATTGCTGATCATTTAAGAGCTGTTATTTTTATGATTGGAGACGGTGTTCTTTTTTCTAACACTGCTCAAGGGTATGTCCTGCGAAGACTATTTAGAAGGGTAATTAGGTTTTCTTTTGTCCTCAATTTTACCCAAAAAGGGCTAGAGCAAGCAATAGACTTAATTGTTGATTATTACAAAGAGACATATCCTGAAGTAATAGAAAATAGGGATATTATTTTAGAGGAAATAAGAAAAGAGAAGAAAAGATTTGAGCAAACACTTGAAAGGGGATTAAGAGAATTTGAAAAAGGAACAGACCCATTTGTTTTATATACTACCTATGGCTTTCCTATAGAACTAAGTCAAGAATTAGCAAAAGAGAGAGGGCAAAAAATAGACAGAAAAGATTTTGATAAAAAAATATCCAAACATCAAGAATTATCCAGAACCTCTTCTGCGGGAATGTTTAAGGGTGGATTGTCTGGGTCTAGTTCTAAGATTATTAAATTACACACAGCTCACCATTTATTATTAGCAGCCTTACAAGAACTAATAGACAAAGACATCAAACAAAGAGGAAGCAATATCACAGAAGAAAGATTAAGAATGGATTTTAGTTTTAACAGAAAACTAGAAAAGGAAGAATTGAAAAAAGTAGAAGATTGGGTAAATGATAAGATAGAAAAAAACCTCTCTGTGATAAAAAAAGAAATGACTAAAGAGGAAGCAGTTTTACTGGGAGCGGAAATGGAATTTAATGCTAAGTATCCAGAAGTAGTTTCTGTTTATTTTATTGAAAATGAAGATGGTTCTTATTTATCAAAAGAATTTTGTGGAGGACCTCATGTGAAAAACACTAAAGAAATTGGAATTTTTAAGATTATAAAAGAAGAGGCTTCTTCTGCTGGAATAAGAAGAATTAGGGCTGTTATCTCTTAAAAATTCATTAATTTTTATTTTATATAGTATAATAAATAATATGTGGTCATTATTTTCTCCCGAACCTAATAATAAGAAATTGGTAGCAGTTTTTGACATAGGATCAGGTAGTATTGGGGGGGCTCTAGTTGAATTGAATAAAGAAACAGAGGAAGAGAGGCCTAAGATCATAAGCAGTGTTCGCTTTGAAATTAGAAATGAGGGGGACCCTAGTGTTAACCCTAAAGCCTTTACTAAAGAAATGCTTTCTGCTCTAAAGAAAACAACTGAGCATCTTTTTGATTTGAAAAAAGGGGCTCCCGATAAGATATTTTGTATGTTAGCTTCTCCTTGGTATTATCCAGAAATTAGAACAATAACTGAGTCAAGATTAAAAAAAGTTAGACTAAATGACAAAACCATAAGAGAGCTGAGCGAAAAGGAGTTAGTTACTATAAAAAGAGAATACAATGAAAGGTTTAATTCTGAAGAACAGAAGAGAGAGGTTATAGAGCAATTTTCTTCCTCTTTTTTGCTAGATGGAAAGTTTTATTTAAATCCCTTTGGGAAAAAAGCAAGAAATATCACAATGGATTTAGTGGTATCAACTTCTCCAAAAAAATTATTGGATAAAATAAAAAAAATAATAGAAAAGTCATTTCCACTAAGAGAGATAAAATTCATGTCATTTTCCTCCGCTTCATTTTTAGCCATTAGGGATAATTTTATAGTAAACAATGATACTTATTTTTTAATAGACATTAGCGGACAAACTACAGATATAACAGCTATAGAAAAGGGTTTCATCAAATCATTTAAATCTTTCTCTTTCGGTAGAAAGAATATCTTCAGATACTTAGCTAATAAGTTTAAATTTGATTACAGAGATGCAAAAAACCTATTCTCTTTATATGACAATGATAACCTGTCTATTGCTATGGAGAAAAAGGTAGCCCCAGAGGTGTCCTTGCTTAAGAAAATTTGGCTTAAAAAATTTAAAAACAAAATAGAAGAAATTAAATCAGAGGGAATAAAGACCTCTAAGACTTTTTTTGTAACAGCAGATGATGATGTTAAAAAGTGGTTCACTCAATCTATTCTAGAATCTGAAATAGACAATACTCTAATAGATGAAAATAAGGGTGTTAACATAATCAGCTTAGATGGGTCAGAGTTTTTGCATAGTTATTATCCTAAAAAATGTCGATTTGATTCTTTTCTTGCTATCGCTACTATTGCTCTAAATAAAGAAAAAATAAAAACCTATGGAAAAAATTAAACTGGAAGACATTAGGGTTAAAGAAAATTCTGCTACCTCCTCTTTTCCAAAAGAAAAAAGAGAGGAAGTTTTTGTTCCTAAGATAGAACTTAAAAAAACAAAGCCCGTAAAAGTTAAGAGGAAAAAACCACTAAAGATCTCAAGTGGGTTCCAAGTAGGCAAGGCTTTAATAGTAGCTCTCTATGTCAGTATTATCATATCAGCTTTTTTTTGGGGAAGTAATTTTTTCCAAAAGGCTAAGATGGAATTAAAGGTGAGGAGAGAAAAAATAGATCATTCTTCTACTATTATTGGATTAAGTTTAGATAAAAAAGATTATGAAATAATGATAAATACAGAAACTTATAATGAGTCCGTAGGTTTCTCAAACTCTGAAAAAATATCATTTAAATCCCAAGGAGCAATAAAATTATTTAATTACTTTAGTACCTCCCCAATCTACCTATCAGCTGGATCTTTTGTAAAAGATGATAGAGGCTATCCTTATATACTAAAAAGCAATGTTTCTATCCCTGGGCTTAAGTCAGAAGATGATGTAGTTACTCCTGGCGAAGTAGAGGTAAAAATAGAAGCTTTTTTAGCTGGAGAAATTTACAACGGAGAACCAGTAAAATTTACAATAGACTCTTTTGAGGGGACAAATAAATTTGAAAAAGTTCATGGACACTTGACGGAGGAATTAACAGGAGGAATTGAGGGTAAGGTATATAACTTAAGCGAAGAAGACAAGGTGTCTTTAGTTGACTTAGTTAATTCTAGGATTAAATCAGATATAATTAATCAATCTTCATTACTTATACCTGAGGGTTATATTTTTTATCCAACTTTATCAGGTATCTCTTATTCAATAGAAGATGAGATCACATCAGATAAGCCCGCCCTTAAGATCCCTATACGCGTTACACTGGGGGCTGTTTTAATTAAAAAAGATAATTTAAAGAAAATAATACTAGAAAAATCCATAGAAAACTTAGAAGAGACAGAGGTTGATTCCATAAAACTAGAAGGACTTGAAGACATGGAGGTTGTTTTTGAGAAAAAAGAAGAGATAGACAAAAACACTAAAGAAATTAAACTAAAAATAGATGGAACATTAGAGGCTATTTGGTTCCCAGATATTAATATAGTTAAAAAAGAATTAGTCGGAAGAGACAAGGAGGAGATTTTGTCTATATTAAAGAAAAATAAGGGAATAGAAGCAGCCAAAATTTCTATTTATCCTCCTTGGCAAAAATATATGCCGGAAGAAGAAAGCAGGATTGATATAGTCCTTGATTAATTGTATTATTCAGAGTATAATTATTTTTGTTGATAATGGAAGAAAAGAAAAAGAAAAACATAGCAACAGGTACGGTTATAGAATCTTTGCCTAACACTCTATTTAAAGTAGAACTGGAGGGGGGAGAAACCGTTTTGTCCTACCTTTCAGGGAAAATGCGAATTCATAGAATAAGAATATTAATAGGAGACTCTGTGGATGTTCTTTTGGATCCCTATGGAGGAAAGGGTAGAATAATAAAAAGAAATTAATCTATTAATATCCTTGCTTTTTTTGTGAAAATAGTCTATCATAATGAAACAATATATTTAAAAAGATAAGGTATCAATCCTTATGTTTTTATTTTTATATAAAATTAAGATGAAAGTTAAAGCCGCTGTAAAAAAAATATGTCCAAAATGTAAAATAGTAAAGCGCAAAGGTCGTGCGCGTGTTATTTGTTCTAATCCTAGACATAAACAAAGACAATAATTATGAGAATATTAGGAATAAATATCCCTGACAATAAGCGACTGGAGATAGGCCTCACTAGTCTTTATGGTATAGGTCTCACTAAATCTAGAAATATATTAGAGGAGGCTGGTATTGACAAAAACCTAAAGGCTAAAGACCTCAACACAGAACAAGAAAATGCTATTCGTAAAACAATAGAAACAATGTTAGTAGAAGGTAGTTTAAAAAGAGACATAGCTTCTAATATTAAAAGACTTAAAGATATTAAATCTTATAAAGGAGTTAGGCATTTGCTAAGACTACCAGCTAGAGGACAAAGAACTAAGACTAACTCTAGAACAGTAAGGGGTAATGTTAGAGTGACCATGGGTAGCGGAAGAAGGAAAGCAGAAAAAACATAGAATTTGAAGATTTTAATTATATTTTTAATCATTTATGGGAAAAGTAAAAATAATAACGAAAGAAGGTGAGGATCTAGATAACCTAAAAGCCAAGGCTGAGAAGCAGGTTGGGGCTAAATCTAGAACTCCAAAAAAGAAAATAGTAGCAGGAACCTTGCATATAGAGGCTACTTTTAATAACACTAAAGTTTCTCTTTCTGACAAAGAGGGTAATATTGTTTTTTGGACATCAGCTGGCTCATTGGGATTTAGGGGTGCTAAAAAAGGAACTCCTTTTGCCGCAGGAAAAGCAGGAGCTGTTATTGGAGAAAAGGCTAAAGCATTAGGGATAAAAGAAGTCGATGTAAAAATTAAAGGAGTAGGAAGTGGAAGAGAACCCACAATTAGGGCTTTTATGTCTTTTGACATAGAAATAACTTCTATACAGGATATCACCCCTGTTCCTCATAATGGCCCAAAGCCAAGAAAACCAAGAAGAGTGTAATATGAAAAAAGTTCCAAAATATAAAGTTTGCAGAAGATTAGGATCAGGGGTATATGAAAAATGCCAGACTCCAAAATATGTAGCTTCAGAAAACCGTCACTCTAGGTCTCTTAGGGGTGGACGAAGACCTAGACCTCTTTCTGGTTATGGTCAGCAATTGCTAGAAAAACAAAAAGTTCGTTTTATGTATGGTATTAGTGAAACCCAATTTGTTAATTATGTAAAAAAGGCAATAGGAAACAAAGAAAAAGCTGCTACTGAATATCTTTTTGAACTATTGGAAAGCAGGCTAGATAATGTAGTTTATCGTTTTGGACTAGCAGGGACGAGAAGACTAGCTAGGCAGATGGTCTCACACGGTCATATTGTAGTTAATGGTAAAAAAATTAATGTTCCATCACATATTTTAAAAGAAGGAGACATTATAACAGTCAGAGAAGGCAGTAAGAAAAGTGTTTTATTTGCTGATATGGCTACTAAGCTGAAAGATTACACCTGTCCAAATTGGTTAATCTTTGATCCTAATAACTTAACTGGAAAAGTTCAGGGCAAACCGAAGAACATTGAAGGATTTATAGACTTAGATACAGTGTTAGAATTTTATAGTCGTTAATTATGCAACAGGTCATTTTTATAAATTATTAATCTAGACTATTATAGTCTTTAAAAAATTAAATTATGTTTGAATCTAATATAATACTCCCGTCTAAGATGACTGCTATTCTAGAAGAAGGAAATAAGGGAATATATGAAATAGATGGCCTTCATCCTGGATATGGCTATACTCTAGGAAACTCTCTCCGAAGAATTATACTTTCGTCTTTAGGAGGAGCCGCCATTACTTCTGTTAAAATAAAAGGAGTGGATCATGAATTTTCTACCATAGAAGGAGTGAGAGATGATGTTATTTCCATTCTTCTACACTTGAGAATGATTAGGTTTCGTCTGCACACAGATGAGCCCCAATTAGTCATTCTTGATTTTAAGGGTCCTAAATTAGTAAAAGCTGGAGATATTAAAACTGGTGGCCAAATAGAAATACTAAACAAAGATTTATATATAGCAGAAATAACAGGAAAGACAAACTTAAATATAGAGATGACTGTAGAGAAAGGATTAGGATTTAGACCCAAAGATGAATATCAAAAAACTAAAAATGAAGTAGGAACCATTAGCTTAGATGCTATTTTCACCCCAATAAGAAGGGTTTCTTATGAAGTGGAAAACATGAGAGTTGGAGACAATACTAACTATAATAGACTACGAATAACAATAGAGACTGATGGAAGCTTTACTCCTAGAGAAGCCCTAGAGAGAGCAATAGTTATAATGATAGAACAATTACATTCAATACTAGGATATACAGTAGACTTAGACGCCATAAAAGAGGAGGTGATTATAGAAAAAAAAGAAGAGGAAGTGACTGAGGAGGAGAAATTGAAGCAAAAAGAAAAAGAATATACTGATTTCTTAAAAACAAGAATAGATTCTTTGTCTCTTTCAACCAGAACCTTGAATGCTTTATCTGAGGCTGGAATAAGAACAATAGGAGGAATAGCAAGAAAGAAACAAGAAGATATATTAGAAATAGATGGTATTGGAACAAAGGGTATTCAGGAAATAAAGAAAATGCTAGGCGAATACGGTATAACCTTAAAGTAATTTAATTAACATGAGACACCATAAAAGAAAAAGAAAGCTTGGGAGAGAAAAGAATCAAAGAAATGCCTTAATGAAAGGTCTTATGCTATCTCTTATTGCTCATGGTAGAATAGAAACCACAGAAGCAAAAGCCAAGGAGCTTAGGCCCATGATTGAGAAGCTAATCACTAGAGCAAATGTTGGTACTCTGGCTTCTAAGAGATCCATAGTTTCTGTTTTATACAATAAGACAAGCGAGGCTAATAAATTAATAGAAGAAATAGCTCCAAAATATAAAGGAAGAAATGGTGGATACACTAGAATTACCAAACTTCCTCGTCGTAGCGGAGATGCTAGCAAGATGGCAATAATAGAATTTATTTAACATGACCACTATTCATACAATAGATGCACAAGAGAAAATATTAGGAAGAGTAGCCAGTGAGGCGGCTAAGCTTTTAATGGGGAAAAATCTTCCTACCTATGCTCCAAATATAATACCTGATGTAAAAGTAGAGATAATCAATGCAAGTAAGACTAAAATGACACAAGACAAGAAGGAAAAAACTCTACATGAAAGATACTCTGGGTATCCAGGGGGATTAAAATTTAGAACGAGCCAAGAGGTGATAGATAAAAAAGGATGGAAGGGTCTTTATGAGATGGCAGTATATGGAATGTTGCCTAACAATAAACTAAGGTCTAGAATGATGAGACACTTGGAAATAATAGATTAATATGGATAAAAAGAGTATAAAAAATAAAAAATACTTAAGAGCTGTAGGGAGGAGAAAAATGGCGGTAGCGATAGTGACGCTAAAAAAATCAAATAAGACTTCTTTTTCCATTAATGGAAAAGAACTAACTGATTACTTTAAAACACTAGAGCTAAGAAAAACAGTGACAGGGGCTTTTGAGGTTGCTGGTTCAAGTCAAAAGTTTGAAGTTGTTGTTACTACTAGAGGTGGTGGAATACATGCTCAAGCAGAAGCTGTCAGACATGGAATAGCTAGAGCTTTAGTATTATTTGACGAAGAACTCAGGGTGCCGCTAAAGAAAGCCAAAATGCTTAAGAGGGACCCAAGAAAAGTGGAAAGAAAGAAATTTGGACTAAAGAAAGCAAGGAAAGCTGCACAATGGAGTAAAAGATAGGAAGACCCCCATGAAAGTGGGGGTTTCTTAGTTTTAATAAATTTTATGAAAAATAAAAAAATTTATATTATAATATTTCTAGTTATCATAATAACATTGGAAGGTTTTTTTATCTGGAAAAATATAGACAAGGCCATAATACTTATAAACTACACGAGAAGCTTAAGAACATGGAATGAGCTTGTAAGGGAAAAAGGTGGTTCTTATTTCTATCAAACATCTTTTGGTTCCATGGAGGGAAACTATAGTAATAAAACTAAAATTACTGTTAAAAATAATATTCCAGTAGCCAGAGAATACGAAGAATCAATCTCAGAAATTGATTCGGTAGACCCAGTAACAAAAATGGCCTCATTTAAAAAAGAGATCTTGAGTCAATACAGCGAAGATGAGTTAAGTTTAGGAAAAAATCAAAAAGGTCACCCAGCCATAACCATAGATTCTTTATATAAAAAGTGTAGAGATAAACTAGATGTATCACCCAAAGAAAATTATATTTATTTTGAAACCAATGATCATGGTATAATTTCAACTTGTGGTTATACTCCAATAGATTGTATGGATGATTGTTTTAACGGAGTAGATATTGCCTATTTTGAGTGGATTGAATAATTAAATTATTTTTACTATTTTTATTTTATTCAAAAGTCACTCTTGAATAAATTTTGAAAATTTTGTATATTAAAAAATATGAAAAAAGATAAAAATAAAAAAGACAAAGACTTTGAAGATATTTCTATTGTGGAAAGCACAGAGGACGGTCTAGAGATTATAAAAAAAGATAAAAACTCAAAGTTAAAAGAAGAAATTAAAAAAATTAAAAAAGAAAAGGAAGATTATTTGTCAGGATGGCAAAGAGCAAAAGCTGATTATATAAACCTGCAAAGAGAAATGGAAGAAATAAGACTAAATTCTTCTGTTTTTGCAAAAGAAAAAATGCTAGAAAATCTGTTGCCAGCTCTGGATAGCTTTGATATAGCTTTTTCTGATAAAAATTTCTGGGAAAAAGTAGACAAAGAATGGAGAACTGGGATTGAGTCTATTTATCAACAAATTATCTCAGGGCTAGAGAAATCAGATATACAAAAGATCAATGAAAAAGGTATTCCTTTTAACCCTGCTATTCACCAATCTGTGGAAAAAATAGAAACAAAAAAGAAAGAAGAAGATCAGATAGTAGAAGAAGTCTTACAGATAGGTTATAGAATAGGGGATAGAACAATTCGTCCCGCCAAGGTTAAAATACTAGAACATAAAAACCATTCTTAAGAGAATGGTTTTTATTTTGAAAAAAGAGACAAAAATTGATCTCTGCTTTCTGTATCTATTTTATCTGTAACTATTATTATTACTTCAGAAGTTAATCCTAAATCTTTTTTTATATTAGAAAATAAGTGCTCAAAGGGGTACATAGACACCCACATAGAGTTTTTCAAGCAGGCAAATCCTGCTTTTTTTAATAAGTAACGAAAAGAGTCTCTTTCTTTTTTTCTTTCTTCTGGTAAATCAAGAATAATAATTCTCCAATATCCATCCCACTTGGTAGAAATAAGGCTCTCGTCATTCTCTAAATAAAGTTGATTAAATTTTTGTTTCCCTTGTTGGGTTAGGCGAAAATATTTATTATTATCAGACTCTAAGCACTCTATCAATCCCTCGTATTCCATATTTTTAACAGAACGAGAAATAGCATATTTATCCTTGGGTGATTTAGCTGTTTTTTGTAAACTCTCAAGAGAAACAGTTTTTTTTCTAGCTAACTGCTTTAATATATCCTTATGTGTGCTTCTTTTTTTTCTCATAAGTCTTAATTACTAAGGTTACACTTGATTATTGTATCACTATATTGTATATTATACAAGTATTTTGCGGTCGCAAAATACTTGTCAAAAATAACAAAAGAAGATATAATGCTTTTAGCATAGCTTTTAATTAGCAAAAAGTATGTTTTCTTAATTTATTAATTATTAATTATTAAACAATTTAAAAAATATGAGTAAAATAATAGGAATAGACTTAGGGACCACTAATAGTGCTGTAGCAATAATAGAAGGTGGTCAACCTAAGATTATAGAAAATCAAGAAGGAGCAAGGACAACTCCTTCTGTAACTGCTATAGCCAAAAATGGTGACAGGATGGTTGGTTTGCTGGCCAAAAGACAAGCGGTAACCAACCCAGACAACACTGTTTATGGAATAAAAAGATTTATTGGAAGAATGTTTGATGATCCAGAGATACAGAAAGAAAGAAAATTTGTTTCTTATGAGACTAGAAAGGATAAAAATGGAGGAGTAGAAATCAAGCTAGGTGATGAGTGGCTTAGGGCAGAGGAAATATCAGCTAAAATACTAAGTAAAATTAAAGCAGATGTAGAAGCAAAATTAGGAGAAAAGGTAACAGAAGCAGTTATTACTGTTCCAGCCTATTTTAATGATGCTCAAAGAAAAGCAACTAAGGATGCAGGAACAATAGCGGGCTTAGATGTCAAAAGAATTATAAATGAACCAACTGCTGCAGCTCTAGCTTATGGCTTTGATAAAAAGAAAAATGAACAAATAGTAGTATATGATTTAGGAGGAGGAACTTTTGATGTTTCTGTTCTTGAGGTTAGTGATGATGTGGTAGAGGTTAAGTCAACTGACGGAGATTCTTTTCTTGGAGGAGAAGATATAGATCAAAAAATAATAGGCTGGATAGCGGATGAATATAAAAAAGAATCTGGTATAGACATTACAGGAGATGGCCTTGCATTACAGAGATTAAAAGAAGCAGCAGAGAAGGCTAAACATGAACTTTCAACTACCCTAGAAACTGAGATTAATATACCTTTTATCACTTCAGACGCTAATGGGCCTAAGCACTTATTAATGAAAATGACTAGAGCGACCCTAGAATCTCTTGCTCAAGAATTTATAGATAAATCAATAGAGATAACCAAGAGAGCAATTAAAGCCTCTCCCTTTGAGATAGAAGACATTGATGAGATTATTTTAGTTGGAGGTCAAACTAGGATGCCAGCTGTAACTGAAGCAGTTAAAAAGCTATTTAATAAAGAGCCGAACAAATCTATTAACCCAGATGAAGTTGTTTCTCTTGGTGCCGCAGTTCAAGCAGGAGTATTACAAGGAGATGTTAAAGATGTTTTGCTTCTAGATGTAATTCCTTTGTCTCTAGGAATAGAAACACTGGGAGGAGTAGCCACTAAGTTAATTGAAAGAAATACAACTATTCCAACAACTAGGTCTCAAGTTTTCTCTACAGCAGCTGACAACCAAACTTCAGTAGAAATACATATTACGCAAGGAGAAAGACCTATGGCTTCTGATAACAAAACTCTTGGAAGATTTATATTAGATGGAATACCACCTGCTCCAAGAGGTATGCCTCAAGTGGAAGTATCTTTTGATGTTGATGCTAATGGAATATTAAATGTAAAAGCCAAAGATAAGGCTTCTGGAAAAGAACAGTCTATTAAAATAGAAGCTAGTTCTGGCTTAACAGATGAGGATATTAAGAAAATGAGAGAAGAGGCAGAAATTAACGCAGAGGAAGATATGAAGAAAAAGGAATTAGTTGACCAGAAAAATACAGCTGAAATGATGATTTTCACAGCAGAAAAATCATTAAAAGATTATGGGGATAAAGTTCCAGAAGAAACCAAAAAGTCTATAGAAAATAAAATTGAAGAAGTTAAAAAAGCAAAAGAGGGATCTGATGTTACTGCAATAAAAATGAAATTGGAAGAAATGACAACTGAGTTGTCAAAAATAGGGGAAATTATTGCAAAAGAAAACAAGGACAAAGGAGAAGAAAGCACAGCTACAGAAGTCAAAGAAGAGCAGATAAAAGACGCAGAAGTAAAAGAAGAAGATGGTGATGATAAATAAATATGAGCAAAGATTATTATCAAACTCTAGGAGTAGATAAAAACTCATCCAAAGAGGAAATAAAAAAAGCTTATCGAAAGCTAGCTCATAAATATCATCCTGATAAAAATGGAGGAGATGATAAAAAATTCAAAGAAATAAATGAAGCATATCAGATACTATCTGATGATCAGAAAAGAGCTCATTATGATCAGTTTGGGACAGCAGATAGTTTTACTGGTGCTAATTATGGGGGAGGATTTCAGGGTTTTGACTTCTCTAATTTTCAAAATATGTCAGGATTTGACATGGGAGGAATAGGTGATATTTTTGGTGATATCTTTAGTCAATCTTCCAGGGGGAGCACTAGAAGAGTCAAAAAAGGGAGAGACCTGGAGACCGAAATTATTCTCTCTTTTAAAGAATCTATTTTTGGAGCAAGCAAAGAATTATCTATCAAAAAGAAAAGCACTTGTGGGTCCTGTAATAGATCAGGAGCAAAAATAGGTACAAAAATGGAAAACTGTAGTGTTTGTCAGGGGCAGGGTCATGTTAATGAAGTTAAAAGAACAATATTAGGATCTTTTTCTTCTACTCGTGTTTGTGACAACTGTAAGGGACAAGGAAGTGTGCCTAAAGAAAAGTGTGGTGAATGTAGAGGAGAAGGAGTTATTGATAAGGAAAACAGAATTACCATAGAGGTACCTGCTGGGATATTAGATGGGGAGATATTAAGGGTCAGAGAAAAAGGAGAAGATGTTCAATTTGGTCTTTCTGGAGACCTTTATGTCAGGATAAGAGTTATGCCTCATGGTTCTTTCACCAGAGAGGGGAATAATTTAAAAATAGATATTCCTATTAAATTAACAGAAGCTCTAATTGGAACAGAAAAAAGAATTGAAACACTTGATGGGAAAAAATTAAAACTAAAAATCCCTGCTGGATCTAATAACAAAGACTTATTAAGGATAAGGGGGAGAGGGGTGCCAATGAGATCAGGGAAAGGGGATTTAATTGTAAGGTTAATGGTCTTAATTCCAAATAAATTATCTAAAAATACAAAAGAATTGGTTAAGAAATTAGAAGAAGAAGGACTGTAAAAACTATAAAAACCCCTTAATGGGGTTTTTATTTTGTTCTTAAGAGATCTTAAAGCCAGTATCGGTGTCTTCTATTTTAAATCCTTTTTCTTTAATAGTATTCCTTATCTCATCACTTTTTTTCCAGTCTTTTTCATTTCTAGCTTTCTCTCTTTCTTTTGCCAATAAAACAATTTCGGATGGGATATCTTTTTTTCCAATAAAATTTTCTAGTTTTAATCCAAAAACTTTATCAAAATCTAAAATAGTAGCTAATTTGTTAGCATTAGGAATATCTGCCTTAAATACTTCACCGAGCACAGCTAGTGCTTTCGGCATATTTAGATCATCATTAATAGTAGACAAAAATTCTTCCCTTAGGGCTAAGTCTATTTCTCCTATGTCGTGCCCTAGATTCTTTATCTTATCTCCTAGATTATTAAAACCATTTATAGCTCCTTGCAAAATATCTTCTCCCCATTTCATTTTTTTCCGATAATGAACTAAGAAAGTAGCGTATCTAAATACTAAAGGGGATATATTGTTATCTAAAAATTGACTTCTTAATGTCAAAGCTTCTCCCGAGCTCTTAGACATCTTGTCTCCATCGTTTAAAATTAAATGCTCTCCGTGAATCCAATAATTCACCCAAGGCTTAATTCCTGTAGCACTTTCTGTTTGAGCAATTTCATTTGTGTGGTGTAAATCAATAGCATCTATGCCTCCACAATGAATATCAAAATGCTCTCCTAAGTACTTAACACTCATGGCTGAACACTCTATGTGCCATCCAGGAAAACCCGTGCCCCAAGGGCTATCCCACTCCATCTGCCTTTTTTCATTTTTAGGAGAAAATTTCCATAAAGAAAAATCGGTTGAATTTCTTTTTTGAGTATTTACTTCTACCCTAGCTCCTTCTTTTAATTTATCTAGGTTTTGATGAGATAGCTTAGTGTAATCTGAAACCTTAGAGGTATCAAAATAAATTCCGTCATCTGTTTTATAAGTAAACCCTTTTTTCTCTAATGTTTTTATCATCTTTACTTGATCTTCTATTGTTTCTGTAGCTTTACAGAATATGTCTGGAAAAATGATATTTAAATTAGAAATATCCTCCATAAATTTTTCTGTGTAAAATTCTGCTATCTCCCAAGCTGTCTTATTTTCTTCAGCTGATCTCTTTTCTACTTTATCCTCTCCCATATCGCCATCTCCTGTGAGGTGTCCAACATCTGTGATATTCATTACATGCTTTACTTCATAGTCATTGTAGAGTAAAACCCTTTTTAAGATATCTTCAAATAGAAAAGTTCTTAAGTTTCCTATGTGGGCATAATCATAAACAGTTGGCCCACAGGCATACATTCCTACAAAGCCTTTTTTTATGGTCTTAAATTCCTCTTTTTTTCTAGTCAGAGTGTTATATATTAAAAAAGACATAAAGAAAAGTTATGACTGACAAAATAAGAGAGATAATGATTAAGGTTGTTAGATTTTTTATCTTACGATTGCTTTTATCAGTTAAGATTAAATTATAAGTATTGTGTAGACTAATTATGTTTTTTTCCTGTCTTACAACTAGACTGGTAATATCAAATAGATTGTCTTTCATAATATTCAAATAATACTTAAACCTATCTCCAAATAGTTGAATTAAGAGATCTGGAAGATTTTTAAATGTTTTCTCATGAGAAGCAATTGATTCTTTTAGGTTAATTAGCATTTGATTTTTTAAATATAGTGGCTCAGAGAGTTTCTTATTTTTGCCTTCTATTATCTGATTTTCTACTTCTTTATTACAAATACCATTTTCTACTATTTGATCACTTAGGCTTAAATATAAACTTTTGACTAAGTAAAAGAAAAGTGAGCCATTGTCTAATATATTTAGTTTTTGATCTAAAGTAGAGTCCACTTCTAAGTTTTTTAAAAATTCGGACAAAGCCTCCATTTCCCTGTCGTGTATGGTACAAATAAAATCTTTATGTATAATAAAGATTATTTTTCTTGATATAACCCTATTCTCAAGATCAAGAATTTGTGGAAAATCAAAAGAGGTTGAAATAAAACCAGCAATAAGCTTAGTTCTAACATCCTTATTTTTAGTTCTCATTTCTTCTTCTATCACCTTAGGTATAGAATATAGGTCTATGATATACCTAAACTCCTCTTCTGTTGGATCCTCTAGGTCTATCCAAGTAACGCCCTTGTTATTATACTTTGAAATCATATAGAGATATTATACAAGCTAACTTGCTTTTTTCAAAGTTTTTGTGTAAAATTCTTGGTATTGATATCAGTAGTGGATAAAGAGATTATGGATAAAAAAACAACAAAAAAGAAAGAAGAAGAAAAACTAGAGACCAGCAAGGAGTTTGCTGTTATTTTTACAGGGGGAAAACAATACAAAGTGTCTGTTGGGGACATTATTAAGGTAGAAAAGATAGAGGGATCCTTTAAAGTAGGAGACAGAATAGTTTTTGATAAGGTATTATTGGTAGACAATGGAAAAGACACAACTATAGGAACTCCTTATATTAAGGGAGCAAGCGTAGAAGCTCTTTTTCAAAAAGAAGGGAGAGCGAGGAAGATTAATGTAATTAAATATAAATCAAAAACTAGGTATTTTAAGAAGCACGGACATCGGCAACACTTTACTGAGGTTAAAATTTCAGCAATAAAATAAACCCACATTGAGTGGGTTTTTCTAATGTCTATTTTTTAGAGCGTTGTTGATAGTATCACTGTCTACATATTCTAATTCTGTTCCTGTAGAAAGCCCTCGCCCTAAAGACACTATCTTAAATTTATATTTTTTTTCTAAAGAAGAAAGCTTCTCTCTTAAATAAAGCTCAGTCTGATCTCCTTGTGGATTAATAGAAAGAGCCAAGATGACTTCTTTTAAGTTATTTTCTTTAGCTCTTTTTTCTACTATTTTTAATAATTCATTTATCTTTAAATAATAAGGAGTTTCTTTGTTTACGATTGGGACCAATCCTCCTAAGACAAAAAACAAACCTGCATATTCACTCTTTTGAACACTAGAGCAATCTATGTCTTTTTCCACTACCATCAATAAGTCTTTTCTTTTTTCTGGATTACGACAATTTTCACATAACTCTTCTCCTCCTGACTGGAAAAACAAAAAACAAGAAGGACACTGAGATATCTTCTCTTTTAGTTTAGATAAATTATGAGTAAACTGGTTTATAAAATTTGGGTTTTTTTGCAAAAGAAAATAAACAAAACGACGAGCTTGTCTTTCTCCTATTCCTGGAAATTCTTTAAAAAAAATAGTTAAATTTTCTATAATATCATTCATCTAAAATCCTTCTATTATATCTTCTTGATAATCAACTTCTTTATTTGTTTTGTCTATGGAAAGAAAAGTGGTGGATTTTTGGTCAAAATATAAATCAACCTTTCCAACCGGACCATTACGATGTTTTTCTATCAATATTTCTGCTATATTATTTCGTTCACTTTCTTCTTTTCCTTTGTCCTCTCGGTGAATAAACATTACAACATCTGCATCTTGCTCTATGGAACCAGAGTCTCTTAAGTCTGATAGTTTAGGGCGACCTCCTCTCGTTTCAACTGCTCTAGATAGTTGAGATAAAGCTAAAACTGGAACATTAAACTCTTTTGCTAAAGCTTTCAGAGACCGAGATATTTCCGTGACCTGATTAACCATATTATCATAATTCTTAGAGGTAGACATTAATTGTAGGTAGTCAACAACTATTAATCCCAGCCCGTGCTCAGCTTTAATTCTACGACAAATTGACCTCATTCTAATTATAGAGTTACCAGCCATGTCATCTATAAAAATAGGGGCCTTGGCTAGCCTGTCCAAGGAGTCTCTTATTTTAGAGAAATCATTTTCTGTTGATAGTTTTCCTGTTCTAAGGTTCCAGGCATTAACTCTCGACTCTGCTGCTAGCATTCTGTCAACTAATTGTTGTGTGCTCATTTCTAGGGAGAAAATCATTGTAGGAAAACCATACTTTAGAGAAGACTGTCTGGCTATGTCTAGAGCTAGGGTTGTTTTTCCAACAGATGGACGAGCAGCCAAAATAACTAAGTCAGAAGCCTGAAGTCCTGATAAGTACTGGTCTAACTCCTGAAAACCAGTAGGTATGCCTCTTAGCTCTCCTCTGTTTTCATGTAATTTTTCTAATCTATTCCAAGCCTCAGGTAAGCTATCTTTTAGAGAGTGGAAGGAGTTATTACCAACATTACTGTTCACTCCCATTATCTTCTTTTCAGCTTTATCTAAAGTCTCATAAACATCTTCAACTTCTTCTCTATATCCTAACTCTGAAATACTGTGACCAGCTTCTATTATTTTTCTTAATATATTTTTCTTATTTACTATGTCTGCATAATAGGAAACATTGGTAGAAGCAGGAACAGAATTAGTTAATTCTGTTAAATAACTACTGCCTCCGACTTGCTCCAATAATCCCTTTTCTTCTAATTTATGAGAAGTGGAGAGGATGTCTATTGGCTCTCCCTTAGAGGATAGTTCCATCATTACTTTAAATATCTGAGAGTGTTTTACAACATAAAATGACTCGGGTCTAATTGTGTCAGTTATCTCATGAATAGCATCTGGCCTAAGCATAATAGAGCCCAAAATTGCCTTCTCGGCTTCTATATTCTGAGGAGGTATTCTATTATACTTCTCTCTTTCCATGAAATTAATTGTAGCACAATCAAAGAATTTATTGATTTTAAATTTAGGATAAAACTGTGTTTAAGATGTGCAAAACCACTTTTTTTCTGTTATGATATATAGGATTATGAAGAAAATATTATTATCTGGAGTTAAACCAACAGACCGCCCTCATTTGGGTAATTATTTTGGGGCAATGAAACAATTTGTTGAGTTACAAGATAACCATCAGGGCTTAATAATGATAGCTGATTATCATGCTTTAAATATAATTAAAGACAAGGAGGAATTACAACAAAATATCTTAAACATGGCGTTGGATTATTTAGCAATAGGGTTAGACCCAAAAAAAACTATAATTTTTAAGCAATCAGACATTAGTGCTCACACTGAATTGACTTGGATTTTTGACACACTAATAACTCTTCCTTTTTTAAAAAGAGCTCATGCTTATAAAGATGCTAAGTCTAAAAATAAAGAAATTTTAGTTGGAACTTTTAATTATCCTGTTCTGATGGCTGCAGACATATTGCTTTACGACACAGACATAGTCCCTGTTGGGCAAGACCAAAAACAACACATAGAATACACAAGAGACATTGCTCTTAAGTTTAATAATTTATATGGAGATGTCTTTAAAACTCCTGATGCCTTGATTGTTAAAGACCTTGGTATCATTCCTGGAACAGATGGTCAAAAGATGAGCAAAAGTTATAAAAACACAATACCTTTATTTGCTTCTGATGAAGAAATAAAAAAAGCAGTAATGTCTATAATCACGGACTCTAAGGGAGCAGAAGAACCAAAGGATCCAGAGAGTTGTAATGTCTTTGCTTTGCATAAATTACTTCTAGATTCAAAAAATCTTTCTGATTTAAAGTCTCGTTATTTAAATGGAAACATCAGTTATAAGGAGTCCAAGGAGCTATTGTTGGAAAATATAATTAATTTTATAAAACCAATGAGAGAAAAACGAGATGAGTTATCTAAAAATATAGATGAAGTCAAAAACATCTTGAAAGATGGGGGAGAAAGAGCAAAGAGACTGGCAGACAATAAAATGGATTTAATTAAAAAAGCAATTGGAGTAAAATTCTAATTATGAAGTATATATTATCTTTATTTTCTTTAATACTTAATGCTATCAATACTCCTTTGAGTAGCATATTTAAGAAAGTAAAAAAATGGTATCAAACAATGAAAAAAGAAGATAAGGTGATTTATATTGCCTTTGCTCCTTTTTATTATATTCTAGTTATTCTTGTTTTTTTAATTAATTATCCCAAAGAAAAAATAGATAAAATCATTAAGAAATAATATTATATTACATATGAAAAATAGAGTTTATATAAAAAATTTAAATAAGTATATAGAAAAAGAAGTTGTTATATGTGGGTGGATTAATGTAAGGAGAGATCAGGGAAAAATGATTTTTTTAGACATAAGGGATAAAACAGGGTTAATACAAGGGGTAATTTTACCTGAAAACACAGAGGCCTTAAAAACAGGAGGAGAACTTAGGACTGAATATGTGGTAAGAGTGGGTGGAAATATAAATAAAAGACCAGATAGAAATATTAAAGAAGGAGTTCTAAATGGGGACATTGAATTAGAAATAAAGAGCATACAAATTCTTAATGAAGCAGACACTCCTCCATTTGATGTCACCACGGACGGAAGAGATATAGGAGAAGATGTTAGGCTGAAGTATCGTTATTTGGACCTAAGAAGACCTAGGTTGCAAAAAAACATTAGACACAGACATAAGGTAGCTAAATATATTAGAGATTATTTAGACAAGGAGGGTTTTATAGAAATAGAAACTCCGATCTTAACTAAATCAACCCCAGAAGGAGCCAGAGATTTTGTTGTTCCTTCTCGTTTATACAAAGGAACATTTTATGCTTTACCTCAGTCTCCTCAACAATATAAACAACTCTTGATGGCTAGTGGAGTTGAGAAGTACTTTCAACTTGCAAAATGCATGAGAGATGAGGATTCTAGGGGGGACAGACAGCCAGAATTTACCCAACTGGATATGGAAATGAGTTTTATTGAAAAAGAGGATGTCATGAAATTAAACGAAGACCTATTGATTAAATTAATAACAGAATTATATCCTGATAAGAAAATACAGGAAATACCTTTTCCAAGAATAACTTATGCTGAAGCTATGGAAAAATACGGAAATGATAGACCTGATCTTCGTGAAGACAAAAATGACCCAAATTTATTATCATTTTGTTGGGTTATAGATTTTCCTTTTTTTGAAAAAACAGAAGAAGGTTGGACCTTTACCCATAATCCATTTTCTAAGCCAACAGAAGAACACACAGAATGGTTGTTTAAAGAGAAAAATATTGGAGAAATCTTAACCACTCAATATGACATAATAATGAATGGTAATGAGCTAGGAGGCGGAAGTATTCGTGCTCATGATGCTACTATGTTAAAACAAGTCCTTAAAATAATTGGTCTTAAGGAAGAAGAAGCCAACAAAAACTTTGGGCATATGCTTCAAGCCTTATCTTCTGGCACTCCTCCTCATGGTGGAATAGCTTGGGGTTTTGACAGGCTTTTAATGCTTTTAGAAAATGAACCAAACATTAGGGAAGTTATTGCTTTTCCTAAGACAGGAGAAATAAGGGACCCAATGATGGAGTCTCCTTCTTTTATATCTAACACTCAATTAAAAGAATTAGGTTTAAAAATAGAAAAAGAGGAAAAAGATGACTGATTCTTTTCGTTACTACAACCTAAGAACACCTAACTTTGAAGGCCCATTAGAATTACTTTTATCTCTAATTGAGGAGAGAAAGTTTTTTGTTAATGAGATCTCTTTGGCTGAAGTAACTAATGATTATCTGGCTTATATGAAGAACCTGAAAGACTTAGATGAGGAAAAAAAGATAGAAAATATTTCTTCCTTCATCCTAACTGCTGCCACTCTTATGTTAATTAAATCTAGATCATTGCTACCAAGCATGACCCTAACAAAAGAGGAGAAAGAAAATATTAGTGATCTAGAGCTAAGGTTAAAGCTATATGAAATCATTAAAAAAGCTAGTGTTAATATTAAAAACAATTTTGGTGAAAAAATAATATTTAGCCCACAGGAGAGAATCTGGAGTATCCCTATTTTCTCAGCTACCCCTGCTGTTAATAAAGAAAACCTAGCTAATCTTATTAGTAATTTAATGGTTAAGGTTCCTAAAAAAGAAAAAGTTCCGGAGGTTGAAATTAAAAACATAATTAAGATAGAAGAAGTAATAGACGACCTTACTAATAGAGCACAAAAAGCCCTCCAGTTATCCTTTAAAGAATTCTCTAAGTCCAGAAAAACAGAAACAAGAGAGGAGGCAAAAGTGAATGTTATCATTTCCTTTTTGGCTATGTTAGAATTAATTAGAGAAGGAGTGATAGAGGTCATGCAGAATTCTGTTTATGATGACATTAAAATTAATTCTTTAGAGAAAGCATAAAATGAAACTAGAGGCTAAAATAGAAGGGCTGTTGTTTTATAAAGGAGAGGCAATGGAAATCAAAGAAATTGCTAAGCTTTTAGAGTCTCCTGTTCCTGAAATTGAAAAAAGTCTTAGTCTTCTTGAGAATTCTTTAGTAGAAAGAGGGTTGGTTCTAGTTAGAAAAGATAACTCTGTTGTATTAGGTGTTTCTTCAGAACTAAGCTCCTTAATTGAAGAAATAAGAAAAGAAGAGCTAGGCAAGGAATTGAGTAAATCATCCCTTGAGGCTTTGTCTGTTATTTTATATAAAAACGGAGTAACAAGAAGTGAGGTTGATTATATTAGGGGAGTTAACTCTAGTTTTATCATAAGAAGCTTATTGGTTAGAGGTTTAATAGAAAAAACAGTAGATCCAAAAGATAATCGTCGCTTCCTATATCGTCCTACTTTTGAAACCTTGTCTTATATGGGCATAACCTCTATTGATCAACTGCCTAACTATGAAAAAGTTAGAGAAGAATTAGAAGAAACTTTAATTACAGGAAAAGCAAATGACTAATGCTATAAAAATTTTCTTACCTGCTTTGGTTTCCTTTGTTATAGGTATCCTTTTGACTCCACTAGCTACTCATTATTTCTATAAATATAAGATGTGGAGACGAACTAATAGAAGTGATAATATCTCTGAAGATGCGGAAGATAAAGAAATAGTAGAAAGGTTCTCTAAAATAAGTGACAAAAAAGCAGAAAGGTCCACTCCTAGAGTAGGGGGGATGATTGTTTGGATTTCTGTTATTTTAACTGTCGCTGTTTTCTTGATTGTAAATTATTTTTTAAGTAATGAGATGTCTAGTAAGCTAGATTTTATTAGCAGAGATCAAACCTTATTGCCATTTTTTACCTTAATAATGGGATCTCTTGTTGGTTTGGCTGATGATTTTCTCCAAATTTTTAGCAAAGGAAAGTGGTGTTCGGACCCATTAATTTTAAGATATTTAAAAATAGGAATTATATTATTGATAGGTCTAGTAATAGGATCATGGTTTTATTTTAAACTAGGAGTCACCGGTGTCCATGTCCCTTGGTTTGGATTTGTGAACTTAAGCTTCTTGTTTATTCCTTTTTTCATTTTAGTTATGCTTGCTCTTTGGTCCTCTAGTGTGATTGATGGTATAGATGGATTATCGGGAGGAGTATTGGCCTCTATTTTTATGGCATATACTTTAATAGCTTTTTTCAATAACCAATTAAATCTTGCTACTTTCTGCGGAGTTATTACAGGAGGCATTTTAGCTTTTCTTTGGTTCAATATTCCTCCGGCTAGATTTTATATGGGAGAAACTGGCACAATAGGACTAACCGTAACAATAGCTGTCTTGGCCTTTATGACTGACACGGTTCTTTTGTTGCCAATTATAGCCTTTCCTTTGTTTATCACATCCCTGTCTAATTTAATTCAAATTCTATCCTTTAAGCTACGAAAAGGAAAAAGGGTTTTTCTGTTAGCTCCTTTGCACCATCACTTTGAAGCAAAAGGTTGGCCCAAGTACAAGGTTACTATGAGGTATTGGATTATAGGCATAATGTCTTCTGTTTTAGGAGTGATAATTTCTTTAATAAGCTAATGGGGAAAAAGCACAAGATAGACAAATTTTTCTTTTGGACTGTAATGATTTTAATTATTATGGGTTTGGTTTTTTTTGTTTCTGCTTCTCTTGGTGTTCTTGCCACAAATTTAAAAGAGTTTAAAAGTATTCTTTTTAATCAATTAGTACTTGGTTTTCTTGGGGGACTAGTAGCTATGTTTATAGCTTATAAAATCCCTTATAAATTCTTTAGAAAATATGCTTTTGTTTTTTTTATTTTGTCCTTAATCCTAACTGCCTTAACTTTATTTCCAGAGATTGGAGTAGTTTATGGTGGAGGAAGAAGGTGGTTGTCTATTCTTGGTGTCTCCTTTCAGCCAGTTGAATTATTGAAAATAGGTTTTATTCTCTATTTAGCTTCTTGGTTGTCTTTAGTTAAAAGCAGGGTCAAAAACCCTCTGTACAGTATATTACCGCTAATTATTTCTTTAGGACTGGTTGCTTTTATCTTAATCAAACAGCCTGATACTAAAAATATTCTATTACTTTTATTCACCGGTACTGTAATGTTATTTGTTTCAGGAGTTCCTCTTAGATACCTAATAGGTGTTTTTGGCTTAATAGGAGCAATTTTAGTTGGTATTATTTATATGCCGAACTCCCAATTTGGTTATATAAAAAATAGAATAAACACTTATCGTAATCCTAGCCAAGATGTTCTAGGTGATTCTTGGCAAGTAACCCAATCTAGATATGCATTGGGGTCGGGGGGGATTTGGGGAAAGGGATTGGGGCAAAGTATTCAAAAATTTAAATATTTACCAGAGCCTCAAGGAGATTCTATTTTTGCTGTAATTGGAGAGGAGGCCGGGTTTATTGGAATCACTCTTGTCATCTGTTTGTATTTAATTTTTGCTCTAAGGGGGTATAGAATATCAACAAAAAGGGCCCCGGATTCATTCTCTAAACTACTGGTGGTGGGTTTTGTTACAATCATAACTGCCCAGTCTTTTATGAACATGGCCGCCATAAGTGGAGTAATACCGTTGACCGGAGTTCCTTTAGTTTTTATCTCTCATGGAGGAACAGCCTTATTCTTATCTATGGCAATGATAGGAATTATTTTAAATATTTCTCAATATAAGGAAGGAACACGAGTGGCTAAAAGACTATAAATAAGCTATAATTAAAGGGTTAAAAATTATTTAATTTAATTACTTAAACAATGAAAATACTATTAACAGGTGGAGGAACTGGAGGTCATTTTTATCCCTTAATTGCGATTGCTGAAAAATTAACTGAGTTGGCAGATAGGGAAAAAATTATAGACTTAAAGCTGTACTATATGTCTGACTCTCCTTATGATAAAAAGATGCTCTATGAAAATAGGATAACCTTTGTTCAGATACCAGCTGGAAAAATGAGAATATATTTCTCTGTTAAGAATATCTTTGATGTGTTCAAGACTGCTATGGGTGCATTTTTTGGATTAATTTCTATGTTTTTTATTTTCCCAGATGTAGTTATTTCCAAGGGAGGATATGCTGCTTTTCCTGCTGTTTTTGCTGCCAGGTTTTTTAAAATTCCAATTATAGTTCATGAGTCAGACTCTTTTCCTGGTAGAATGAATTCTTGGAGTGCTAAGTTTGCTTACAGGGTAGCTGTTTCTTGGCCTGAGGCAGCTGAATTTTTACCAAAAGAAAAAACAGCTTTAACAGGACAACCAATTAGGAAAGAAATTCTCCACGGAGACCCCCATGGAGCACATGAATACTTTGGTCTTAATGATGAAATACCTGTTATTTTAGTTCTGGGAGGATCTCAGGGAGCTGAAACCATAAATAACTTAATTGTTGATAATTTACCAGAACTACTTTCTAAATACCAAATAATACACCAAACAGGTCCAGGAGAAAAGTATGAGGAAGCTCGGTCTAGGGCTGATTTCTTAATGGAAAATAATCCAGACATAAGAAAATATTATCCTGCTCCTTTTTTAAATAATTTAGGATACAGAAAAGCTGCTGGTTGTGCTGATTTAATAGTCTCTAGGGCTGGTTCTTCTATTTTTGAAATAGCTTCTTGGGGCATTCCGTCTATTCTTATCCCTATTACGAACTCTAATGGAGATCATCAAAGAAAAAATGCTTATAATTATGCAAGATCAGGAGCCTCTAAGGTAATAGAGGAAAATAACTTAAGTTCAAAACTTTTTCTCTTAGAGATAGATAAAATTCTCTCTTCGGAACAAAGAATGTCAGAAATGAAAGAGAGCGCTCTATCTTTTGCTGACCACTCTGCTGCAGAAAAGATAGCACGAGAGGGTTTAGATATTGCTATTTCTCACTATGATCAATAAAGACAAAAAAATAGTAACTAGATTTGCTCCTTCTCCAACAGGATTTTTACATATTGGAGGAATAAGAACTGCTCTTTATGCTTGGCTTTGGGCAAGAAAAAATAATGGAGAATTTATTCTCAGGATAGAAGACACCGACAAAGAAAGAGAAGTGGAGGGGTCTGTTGAGCACATAATGAAATCCCTATCTTGGTTAGGGGTATCCTGGGATAAGGGTCCTGACAAACAGGAGAAAGATATGTCTTATATTCAATCTGAAAGACTAGATGTTTATAAAAAATATGGGCAAAAACTAATAGACAAAGGATTTGCTTATGCAGACCCATATACACCAGAAGAGGTGGCTTCTTTTAGAGAAAGAGCTGAGCTTGAAAAAAAACCATTTTTATACAGGGATCACCGTCCATTAAATCCGCCTGCTTGGGATGGGACTACTCCTCTTCGTTTTAAAACCCCTATCAAGAAATATGAGTGGAGTGATGTTGTCCGAGGAAAGCTAGGAGCAGGAGAAGAAGCATTGGATGACATAATTTTAATTAAAAGTGATGGTTACCCTACTTACAACTTTGCTCACATAGTAGATGACTATGAAATGGGAGTAACTCATATCATGAGAGCAGATGAATTTATTTCTTCTACTCCTAAATTTTTAGCTTTATATGAGGCTCTGGATATAGAAAGACCTGAAATAGTAACTCTTCCCCCTATTTTAGGTAAGGGAGGAAATAAGAAATTAAGCAAAAGAGACGGTGCTAAAGATTTTCTTGAATATAAAAAAGAAGGATACTTGCCCTCAGCTATGATGAATTTTCTAGTATTAATAGGATGGAACCCAGGAGGAGAGAAAGAGATATTCACACCGGAAGATCTGATAAAATTATTTAAATTAGAGCAAATACAGATAAGTGGAGGTCAGTATAATTTAGAAAAACTGGACTGGATAAACCATGAACACTTAAAAGATTTAACATTAGAGGAACAAGAAAATTATATTATCTCTTTTATTCCGAAAAAAATTAAAAAACTTGAAAAGTATGAAGAAAATATTGCTAGGAAAATAACTCCATTATTAATTGAGAGGATAAAAAAAGGATCTGATCTTGAAGACATGGATGAAAAAGGAGAATTGTCTTATTTTTTTGAAGATCCAGAATATGACAAAGATGGCTTATTTTTCAAGTCTACTAAAATACCTCAGGGTGATAAATATAAAACGCTATCTATTTATTTAGAGAAATTGATAAATATCCTTTCCTCTTTGGAAGAAAAAGATTTTATGAAAGAAAAAATAAAAGAAAAAGTTTGGCCTTTGGCTGAGGAAGTTGGAGTGGGGGATCTCCTGTGGCCAATGAGATATGCTTTGTCGGGATTAGACAAATCACCAGACCCGTTTGAGCTATCTGAAATTTTAGGAAAAGAAAAAAGTATATACAGAATAAACAAGGCAATTCAAAAAATAAAAATGTTATAATGCGTTCATATATGAAAAAGATTACTACTGGTTTAATATTGCTCTCTCTTAGTGTTTTTTCTCTGGCTCCTGTGGGGGCTACTTTTGCTCAGCAAAACTTAAACCAACAAATACAGAATATTAACTCAGAGATGAGAAATGTTAACAGAAAGATTGAGGAGATTGAGAAAGAGATTAAGTTTCTTAGTTCTCAATTGGCTGAAACAGCAGAAGAGAGAAAAACTCTTTCTTCAGCTGTACAAGAGTTAAATATTACTAGAAACCAACTTTTGAAAGAAAAAGAATTAATACAAAACAAAATACAAATAACTGAATATTCCATACAAGACATCTCCTCTAGTATTTTAAGAAAAGAGGATGTAATTGATGTTTCTAAAAACTCTCTTTCTGAATTAATTAGAAACTTAAACAGAAATGACAGCTCTTCTTTGGTTGAAAAGCTCCTATCAATAGACGATTTATCTGAATTAAGTCGTTACTATAATAGTATTTTAAAAATAAATGAAAAAATAAAAGATACCATACAGTCCTTATCTGATGAAAAATATAAATTAAAAATAGATAAGCTAAGAAAAGAGGAGGAACAAGAAAGCCTTAATGTTCTTAAAAACAATCTTAGTCAAAAAGAACAAGTAATCAATGTCACAAAAAAAGAAAAAGATGAGCTTTTGAATAAGACTAAAAATGATGAATTGGCTTATCAAAGAATGCTAGAAGAGCAACTGAAACTGAAGAATGAGTTTGAAAAAGAGTTACAAGAATATGAATCTCAGTTAGAATTTATTTTAAACCCAAAAAGCATACCGAAGGCTGGATCAGAAGTCTTATCTTGGCCATTAGAAAGCATTTTGATAACCTCGCCATTTGGAGAAAGATGGGGGAGTTTCCACTATGGAGTAGACTTTAGAGCTTCAGTTGGAACCCCAGTAAAATCAGTATATTCAGGAGTGGTGGAAGGAGTGGGGGACACAGACACAGATTGCCCGAAAGCTTCTTTTGGAAAGTGGGTATTCATAAGACACAGCAATGGACTATCATCTACATATGGTCATTTATCTGTTATTTCCGTTAAGGAGGGTCAAAAAATTAAAACTGGAGACATTATAGGATTGTCCGGAAACACAGGATATTCCACAGGTCCTCATTTGCATCTTTCTGTTTATGCTTCTGATGGAGTCAGTGTTCAGACTAAGCCTAGCTTAAGTTGTGCTGGAAAAATATTTACACAACCAATAGCAGCAACTGAAGCACACTTAGATCCTTTGCTTTATTTACCAAGGACTACACCAAGTATGTTTAAGTAGTTTTTTTTATTATTAATTATTAATATATAAATAATATGGAAGAAAGAAGAAGAGGGCCTAGATTACAAATAAGATTAGGGGGACTAGTTGTTTTAGTCATTGTAGCCTTAGTGCTATTTAAAGTAGACCTCAAGGAAAAAATACAATCAGAAAAATTTCAACAAAATATAGAATATGTTAAAGGTTATGTTTCTGATTTTTGGGAAAAAATAACTCGTCCTATTAGGGAAAAAATAGGGGACAAGGTTGAAGAATATACAGAAGATCAGTTGGGAAAAATACAGGAGGGAATAAAAAAGGGTGTCTTAAATCTAATAGATAAAGAAGAAGGGGAGGAGGAAGAAGTAAAAAAAAAGACAAAAATAGAGAATAGGGAAACAGAAGACAGGGAGGATGGGGAAAAGGACGACAAGACAAAAGCAGAATCAAAGGAAGGGGGAGAAAAAGATAATCAAGAAAAAGAAGGTGATAACACAGAAGAAGACGATGAAGAGAGCGGTGGGAATATGGAAGAAGATATCTCTTTCGAAAAAGCTATAGAAGATTTTATTAAAGACTCATTTCAAAGACAGTCTAAATTAAGCGAGTACCTGCTTACCTGTTCTCCTTATGAAGACTCTTTTCCCACTCCTTTCTCTTCAATTTTTATTAAAAAAGAAATTAAGGGAATAGTGGAAAATAAGTGTATATATCAGGATGAAATTATTGGTCAATATAAAATAAAATGTGAGCTTGCAGAAGATCAGAGAGTGAATCTCGCTAAGTTCTTTAATAAGATATCACTATCTGATTCTATTGATTCTAGCTATCGGGTTAGTTTATTAAGTGGTGATAGCACAAGCAAGATAGTAGTTGACGGGGAAGAAGTGGTTGACTATTATAATCAGTTTTTGCAAGACGGAACATGCTCTGTCTTTTTCTACGATGATGAACCCGAGGATATTTATTATGATTTTACTTTTTAGTAAATAATAGATACCACATAAAAAAGATAATGTAATTGATAAATTGTCAGAATTATGTAATAATTTTTAGGAAATTTACATAATTTGCCCGAGTGGCGGAAACGGTATACGCGCACGACTTAAAATCGTGTCTCGAAAGGGGTGTGGGTTCGATTCCCACCTCGGGCACAAAAGCGTGAGTTTAAATAGAGCAAATTTATTTGCTCTATTTCGCTAGGGGTAACAAGACTGACGGCCGTCCACTTCGTTACCCCCATAAAACAATATCTCTATTAGCGGTGAAGACATTGGTGTGGGGACAGGCCTGCCTGCGCCTGTTAATTTTTAACCTTGTATTACAAGGGCCTATTTATACTTAAAGTATGCGATAGCAGATATTGAGCATGAAATGAAAACTTGTTAAATAAAAGTAAACACATAATATCTATAACCTGAGTCATGGATTAAGTTGTGTGTGTCTATCTTGACAAGAGGGTTCTCTCTATTAAATAATTCCGTACTTAAGGATTAGTTTTTGTTACCCAAAATACCCCTTGCCCTAGAACCATCCTTTAAATTTTGCTATACTTCTTTCATGGATAAGACTTTTTATACAACCATAGGATTAGAAATACATGCGGAATTAAACACCAAATCAAAGATGTTCTGTGGTTGTGCCAATGATTCTGATGAACAAGAGCCAAATGTTAATATCTGCCATGTTTGCACAGCGCAACCTGGTTCTTTGCCTGTTGCCAATAAAGAAGCCATTAAAAAAGTGATGTTGGTTGGCCTAGCAGTTAATGGAGAAATAGCGAATTTTACAGAGTTTGACAGAAAAAATTATTTTTACCCAGATATTCCTAAGGCCTATCAAATATCCCAGGACAAACATCCTATCGTTAGGGGAGGAGAATTAAATGGAGTAAAGATAACTAGAATACATCTAGAAGAAGATACTGCCACATCTAAGCACGATAGAGGGGACTATTCTCTTATTGATTTTAATAGGTCAGGAGTTCCTTTGATGGAATTAGTAACAGAACCAGTAATTCATACCCCCAAAGAAGCAAGTGATTTTGGGAGGGAGCTACAATTGCTTTTAAGATACTTGGGAGTATCTGAAGCAAATATGGAAAAAGGGCAAATGAGAATAGAGCTGAACATCTCCGTTTCTGATAGTTTAGACAAATTAGGAACCAAAGTAGAAGTTAAAAACATTAACTCCTTTAGGTCTGTAGAGAGAGCCGCATTGTATGAAAGGGAGAGAATGGTTTCTCTTCTGGAGAAAGGCGAGGGAAATAAAATTATTCAAGAAACCCGAGGATGGGATGAAACCAAGCAACAAACTTTTTCCCAAAGAGAAAAAGTGGATTCAAAAGATTACCGTTACTTCCCTGATCCTGATTTACCAAAAATATTCTTAAGTGAAATTTTTAATCTAAATGACCTGAGAAAAGAAATACCTGAACTACCAAAAGAAAAAAGAATCAGGTATAAAAATGAATATGGAATTAAGGATGAAGACACAGAAACTTATATTTCTGATTTTGATCTAAATGCTTATTTCGAAAAAATTGCCCTGAGTCTAAAAGACAAAGAAAAAATCAAAATAGCTTCTAATTATATTACATCTGATTACTTGGGGCTGAAGAAAGTTAACCCAGAAACAAATCTTCCAGATCCTAAAAACTTTGAAGAGCTAATTAATATGATAGTTGATAATGAAATTTCCTCTAGGTCAGCTAAAGACATCCTGGCTATCATAGTTAAAAAAGATGAATCTCCTAGAAAAATAGCAGAAGAAAACAATATGATACAAAAAAACAATGAGGGAGAAATAAAGGACTTAGTAGTGGAAGTGATAAATAAAAACCCAAAAATAGTAGAAACATATAAAAACGGAAAGGAAAATGCAATAATGTCTTTAGTTGGACAAGTGATGAAAGAAAGCAAAGGAAGCGCTAATCCTCAATTAACTTTAAAATTATTAAAAGAGTTAATTTAGCTTTTTGGTCACTGGAGTTATCCAACCACTCCAGTGACCAAAGGGCTTAATTTTACTTAGTTTAAAGTAATGCTATAATATAAGTACTATGAATACAAATAAAAAAATTAGAGTGGCTATTAATGGCCTTGGTCGTATTGGTCGTGCTTTCTTGAAAATTGCTTGGGAAAGAGATGACATAGAAGTAGTGGTAGCCAATGATTTAGGCACAATAGAAAGCCTAGCTTATCTTTTAAAATATGACACTGTTTATGGAAAATGGAAATATGATATCCGCACAGAGGAAAATAATTTTATAATTGATGATAAGAAATTACAATTTATTTCTGAAAAAGACCCAAGCCTGTTGCCTTGGAAAAAATTAGATATTGATGTAGTAATTGAGTCTACGGGAGTTTTTAATTCTTTTGACAAAGCCAAAGCTCACTTAGATAGCGGAGCTAAAAAAGTAGTATTATCTGCTCCAGCCAAAGGGGAAAGCGAGACAAAAGGGGAAACCATATTGCTTGGAATTAATGAAGAAGAACTTGGGATTACAGACATAACTTCAAATGCTTCGTGTACAACCAATGCTGTAAGCCCTTTAATTGCTGTGCTTAATGAATCATTGGGGATAGATAAAGCTATATTGAATACTGTTCATGGTTACACCTCTTCTCAAGCCATAGTAGATGGACCCAGCAAGAAAGACCTGAGAGAGGGGAGGGCAGCTGCTCAGAACATAATTCCTTCTTCTACCGGAGCTGCTTTCGCCTTAGCTAAAGCTATGCCTGAATTTGATAATTCATTTGATGGAATATCCTTAAGAGTTCCTGTTGTTTGTGGTTCTGTTGTAGACTTAACCTTTATTTCAAAAAAAGAAACAACAAAAGAAGAGGTTAATAAAATATTAGAAAAGGCCAGCAAAGAAGATAGGTGGAAAAATTTACTTAAAGCTACTTATGAACCATTAGTTTCTTCTGATATCCTAGGAGACAGTCATGCTTGTATTGCAGACTTAGAAATGACAAGAGTGGTTGGAGGAAGTTTAGTTAAGGTTTTGGGTTGGTATGATAATGAAATGGGGTATGCTTATACATTACTAGACCATGCTTTAAAAACAGCTAAGACTATTAAATAATGAAAATATTTATAGGAACAGATCATGCTGGGTATAGTCTTAAAGAAACTCTAAAGGATTTCTTAGAAAAATTAGGATATCAGGTAGAAGACAAGGGTGCATTTGAGTTAAATGAAGCAGATGACTATCCTGACTTTATAATTCCTGTGGCAGAAGCTGTTTCTCTTGATCCTAGGAGTCTGGGAATAGTCATAGGGGGTAGTGGACAAGGAGAAGCAATGACTGCTAATAAAATAAGAGGAATTCGTTCCGCTGTCTATTACGGAGGAAACTTAGAATTAGTTAAACTTTCCAGAGAGCATAATTCTGCCAACATTCTATCCTTAGGAGCTCGTTTTGTAACTGAAGAAGAAGCAAAAAAAGCTGTAGAGATATTTACCAAAACTCCTTTCTCTAAAGAAGAAAGGCACATTAGAAGATTAGATAAAATAGAAGACATATTAAGATGATAGAAGTTGTTCCTGCTATTCTAGTTAATAACTACAAAGAGCTTAAGGATAAAATTAAGAGATTTGTTGGTATTTCTGACATGGTTCAAATAGATGTTTGCGATGGTTCTTTTGTGCCGTCTATTTCTTGGCCCTTAAATGAAGAAGGCCAAAATGATACATTTCCTATTTTAGAGGAAAAAGAGGGACTGCCGTTTTGGGATAGATTAAATTTTGAATTTGATTTAATGATAGAGAAAAGTTATGAGTGTTTTGATTTTTTTGTAAAACTAGGAGCTAAAAGAATAATTTTTCACATTAGAGAAAACGAAATAGAAAACCTGAGAGACAGCATAGAAGGAATTGATGAATTTTTTAGAGAAAATATAGAGATTGGAATAGCTATTGGATCTAACTTAAGTTTAGAAAAAATAAAGCCATTAATAAATGTGGTGGATTTTATTCAGTGTATGGGAATAAATAAAATAGGATACCAGGGTCAACCATTTAATGAGGAAATACTAAAAACTATTAGAGAATTAAAAAAATTATACCCAGAAATAACCCTAAGTGTGGATGGAGGAGTCAACGAAGAATCTGCTCCTCTTTTGGTGGAAGCAGGGGTCAGTAGATTAGTCATTGGGTCTGCATTAGACAGAACATCTAACCTTCATTCTAAAATTAAAGAATTTGAGAATATAAGAACTAGAAATTAATAATTGTTTCCATTAAGACAAAAACAATCCAAAACAATATTAATAAATAAGCCTCTCCTCTGCTTAACTCTCTTCCTGATTTCATTAAATAATAAAGCATGAAAGCAGCAGTAAACATAAATATACCAGCTATGTATATAATTTTAATAGGAAATTGAAATGGACTTATTACTGCTATTAAGCCAAGTAGAATTGTGGCATTAGCCAGAACTGTTCCGAGTAGATCTCCTATGGCCAAGGAATCTTGATTGTTTTTTACAGCTGATATACTGAACAATAACTCTGGAATAACAGCCCCAGTCCCAACAAATAATAAACCTATAATAGCTGTGCTTACTGAGAAATATTCTGCTATTTTAATCCCAGATTCTATTACAAAATGAGAACCGAGTAATAATACCCCTAGGCTTACAATAAAAAGCAGAGCATCTTTTGCTATTCTTTTATTTATTTTTAATGGATTTTTTCTCTTTCCAGCTTCTTTTGATTTGTGAAAAGATAAATAGTAGAATATTATTCCTATTATTATTAAACATAATCCCTCTCCTCTGTTATAGGACCCATCTAGTCCTAACGCTATTGGTATTAATAAAAAGAAAGGATAGATAGCGTTGTTTTTTAATATCTTGCTTTCAACTTTTAGACTTCTTCTTGAGACTAATACTATGATTGCAAAAACTAAAGTAAGGTTAGCTATGTTAGCTCCAAAAATAGTAGCTAGCCCCATAGACGGGACCCCAGATAAAGCAGTTTTGATTCCAATAAAGGCCTCTGGAATAGCTGATATTATGGCTACAATTAAAAAACCCACAATATAATTAGACAAATTAAGGTGGCGGGCTATTTTTCCTGAAAACTTAGTTGACAATGTTGCCCCCTGAATAATCAGAAAGACTGAAATTAAAAAAATCAAAATATGTAATAACATATGGGTAGATTATACTATAAAATATATAAATTATATAGATTTTTCTTAATATTTTTGTTGAAATAAAAGTGATGAAGAAAATTGATTAAAATAATATAGAAGAGACTAAAATAATAGCCAAAAACATAAGGACATCAGTAATAGAAATGCTCCACCTTGC
>CAZTAH010000003.1:0-33754 GCA_964611515.1 uncultured Candidatus Saccharibacteria bacterium
TCAAAAGATTTCTTCCCTCTCGCTACAGCTACAGATACTTTAATTCGTCGTTTTTTACTATACAACGAAAGAGGTATCAATGTCAATCCTTTAGTGTTTTCCTTGTCTGCCAGTCTTTTAATCTCTTTTCTAGACAGCAGTAATTTCCTGCTTCTATCTGGGTCATAAGAAGGGTCGGTATTATTTGGCTGATAAGGAGGAATGTGTAAGCCAATAATATAAGCCTCTCCTCCACGAATAATACAAAAAGCTGAGGTTAGATTTGCTTGTCCTTTTCTGATAGACTTAACCTCATTACCGAGCAATTCTATTCCAGCCTCAAAGGATTCTTCTATTTTATAATTAAAATAGGCTTTTCTGTTTTCTGTAAAAATAGCCATAGCTAATTTATTTTATCATTTACTTCAACTAATATAAAGCACATTGGTTTTTCGTTTGCTTATGATGTATAATTACCAAACAATTAACCAAAACAATAGGCTTATAAATTAAGTCCTTTTATTATATGAAAAAAACGACAAATAAAAAAATACCAAATAAAAAACCTCAAAAAGCCCCAAATTTTATGAAACAAATAATTATGGTTTTTTTGGTTTTTATTGGAATAACTCTAATTTATTCTTTTTTAGCTAAAAATAATCAAGATAGTTTAGAGTTATCTATTTCTGATGTAGCTCAAGCAGTGATTTCAGAATCAGTAGAAAAAATAGAAGTTTCTGGAGACAGCATAAGTGTTGTTTTTAAAGATGGAACCAAAGGAGAAGCAAGAAAAGAAGGAGAGAGCTCTTTTTCTGAAACTTTAAATAACTATGGAGTACCCTCAGAGACACTATTAAACACTCCAATAGAAATAAAAGAAGAGAAATCAGTGGGTTTTTGGCTGCTGGGCATAATTCCATTTCTTTTACCCCTAATAGTCTTGGGTGTTTTCATTTGGATAATCACCAGACAAGCAAAAGGACAAGGAATGCAAGCCTTTACTTTTGGACAATCAAGAGCAAGGATGACAGATCCTAAGGACAAAAACAATAAAGTAACATTTAAGGATGTTGCTGGGGTCAAAGAAGCTAAAGAGGAATTGGCCGAAATCGTTGATTTTTTACGAAACCCTAAGAAGTTCTTAGACATAGGAGCAAGGATCCCGAAAGGGGTAATCATTACAGGAGTTCCAGGAACTGGAAAAACATTATTGGCAAGAGCGGTAGCCGGAGAGGCGGGTGTTCCGTTTTTCCACTTATCAGGTTCTGAATTTGTGGAAATGTTTGTAGGAGTAGGGGCTTCACGAGTTAGAGATTTATTTAAATTAGCCAAAAAGTCTTCCCCCTCAATTGTTTTCATAGATGAAATAGATGCAGTAGGAAGAGTTAGGGGAACAGGAGTAGGAGGAGGAAATGATGAGAGAGAGCAGACTCTTAATCAAATTTTAGTTGAAATGGATGGGTTTGAGCCTAATGAAAAAGTTATAGTTATGGCGGCAACTAATCGTTCTGATGTTCTAGATCCTGCATTATTAAGGCCAGGAAGATTTGACAGAAGAGTTGTATTAGATTTACCTGATCGTAAAGACAGGGAGGATATTTTAAAAATTCATTCAAGAAAAAAACCTTTTGCTGAAGATGTTGACTTACAAGTAATAGCAGAAAGAACTCCAGGGTTTTCAGGAGCAGATTTATTTTCCATTATGAATGAGGGGGCTATTTTAGCCGCCCGTGAAAATAGAAAAAAGATATCCCAATATGATCTAATTAGGTCTATAGAAAAAGTCTTAATGGGACCAGAGAGAAAGAGTCATTTGTTAACAAAAAAAGAAAAAAGGATAGTAGCTTATCATGAAGCTGGGCATGCCCTTATTGCTTCTATGTTGCCTAATGCTGATCCAGTGCACAAGGTCTCCATAGTCTCAAGGGGCAGGGCGGGAGGATATACTTTGAATTTACCCTTAGAGGAAAAAAGACTATCAAGCAAAAAAGAATTTTTAGATGATATCACTATGTCTTTAGGGGGGTATGTAACAGAAGAATTAGTATTTGGAGACATAACAACGGGCCCGTCTAATGATTTACAAGTAGCAACAAACCTAGCAAGAGCAATGGTTACAAGATGGGGCATGAGTGAAGAAATTGGACCAGTAGCCCTAGAAAATGATGGAGGACAAGTTCTATATGGGACAGGAATTAATGATAGAGAGTATTCAGAAAAAGTTAGCTCTCAGATAGACTTAGAGGTTTCTAGGATAATGAGAGAGTCAAAAGACAGGGCAAAAAGAATTTTAATAGAAAAAAGAGAAGCACTAGACTCCATTGCCAATAAATTAATAGAAGTAGAAACTTTAGAGCAAAAAGAATTTAATGATCTTTTAATTGCTAATGGAATAACACCAAAAAAGAAAAAGATAAAAGATAACTAACCTTGAATCTTTTTCTGGTTAAGTTATAATTTAATTATTACTAATAAAATAAAATTATTATGAATATTCAAAAAATAGTATCAAGAGTATTAATATGGTCTATAGGGCTTCTAACACTAGTGTCAATTCTATCCATTTGGAAGGTTTTTGATCAGCAAGTATTATGGAAGGCTGTGTCTACAATAGGGGTATTAACATTTAGTTCTGCTGTTGTTATTATTGTCTCTAGGTTAGTGGAAGACAAAAAAACAAATAAAGAAAATGAATAGCACAAAAGCATCCATACTGAAACCAATAAACAGAATGACTTATTTTCTAACAAGACATGTCTTGTTTTTTGTTGTTTTTTTTGCCCTAGCTTTTGTTTTTATTAAAATGTCACCTGATGGCCAAGTGGGCACTTCTTCAATAAACACTTTATTTCAAGAAATACAAAATACCTACATTATTATGATGCTTAATCCCATAATGTATCTTATTTTTATTTTTCTGGACTATAAGAGAATAATAGATATTTCAGATAACAAGAATTACTTAATATTGTTAATTGTTCCAATCTTGTTTTTTCTTTTTGCTCTTTTAAATATAATAGACCCAAGCATTAGAACAGAGATACAGGGTCTTGCTCCCGACAAGATATCTTCATTAATTCTTTCTGTGGGAGTGTCTTTGGTTTTCGGCTTAGTAAAGACGGCCTATGGCTTTTTCCTGTTGTTTAAAAAAGGAAAAAATGCTTAAATAGTGATAGATCTTTCTATTTCAAGATTTAATCAGTTTGATAATTTGAAAGGTTAGCTTTTTAGGAAAACCCTAAAATTTTTTAGTTTATAAAAAATAAAAGTATATCCACCCTTAGCTCAGTTGGTGAGAGCACAGAGCTTATACCTCTGGGGTCCTTGGTTCGAGTCCAAGAGGGTGGACAATAAATTATTCAAAATGTAAATTGAGTTTTTTGTCTTTAAGTGTTTTAGCTAGAATAGGAAAAGATTCTAACTCTATGTCTTTTTCTATAATATTGATGGCTTCGCTTCTGGCTGCTTCTACCATCTTAATGTTTTTAATTGCTTCCATTCCAATGTCTGTTATTCCCCATTGTTTTTCTCCTCCCAATAATCCTGCTCCTCTTAGCTGAAGATCTAATTCAGCCAACTCAAAGCCATCGATGGCTTTTGTGAGTGCCTTTAGGCGATCGGTTGTTTTTTCTGAAGTAGAATTAGCAAAGAGGTAGCAATATGACTGAAAAGTGGACCTAATTACCCTACCTCTTAATTGGTGTAGCTGGGCCAATCCAAATCTCTCTGCTCCTTCAATGATTATAGTGGTAGCATTTGGGACATTTACCCCAACTTCTATTACAGAAGTAGAGACCAAGATGTCTATTTTGTGTTTTTCAAAATCAAGCATAGTTTCTTCTTTTTCTTTTTTAGACATTTTTCCATGCATTATGCCTACTTTGTATTCTGGATATATTTTCTCCTGAATTCTTTTAGCTTCGGTTTTTACTGACTTAAGATCTAGTTTAATTTTTTTCTCTTGATCTTGCTCATCTATTCTAGGGCAAACAATGTAAGCCTGATGACCACGCTTTAGTTCTTCCCTTATTTTTTCATAAACTTTTTTTCTTTTATCCTCAGAGACAATTTCAGTAATAACAGTTTTTCTCCCTTTTGGCATTTCGTCTATTATAGACAAATCTAAGTCGCCGTAAATTGTTAAAGCTAATGTTCTAGGAATAGGAGTAGCTGTCATAGAGAGAAAATGAGGAGCCTGCCCTTCTTTTTTTGCCAATCTCATTCTTTGATTTGTTCCAAAGCGGTGTTGTTCGTCTATTATGACTAAGCCTAAATTTTCAAATTCAACTGATTTTGATATCAAAGAGTGGGTACCAACTAATATTGGAATTTCTCCATTTTTTACCCATTTTAAAAGTTGATTTTTTGAAATCGGAGTCCACTTATCCCTGATGTCATTATTTTTCTTAATAGAAGTCTTAGAAGGAAACTTGCGACAACCACTAGATGTTATTAGTCCAATAGAAATACCTGTATACTCAAAATATTTTATGAAATTTTCAAATAACTGAGTAGCCAGTATCTCTGTAGGAGCCATATAAGCAACTTGTAAATTCCCAAAAGGCAGTCTTTCTTTTTTATCGTAAACTAATGCTTTAGCATTTTTGCCAGAAGAAGCTCTAAGGGGCCTGTTTTTAATAACAGCATAAGAAATAGTAGCAGCTACAAAAGTTTTTCCACTACCAACATCTCCTTCTAGTAATCTAGACATAGGTTGCTCCTTTTTTAAGTCAGACAAAATTGTTTTTGTCACTTTTTTCTGAGCATTAGTTGGAGTAAAGGAGAAACGGGAAACAAAAGATTGAATATCTTTCTCATCTACTTCTAGATTATGCGAAAATAATTTCTGCCTGTTCTTTTTTTCTTGTTGACGAGATAGTTGTATAAAAAAAACTTCTTCAAAAGCAAATCTTTTTCTGGCTACTTCCCAGTGCTCTTTTTTTTGTGGGCCATGTATCCAGATTAAAGATGTTTTTAATCCAGGTAATTTGTATTTCTTTAAAATATCCTCAGGGATGTAGTCTTTTATTTCTTTAAAAAATTTTTGCCTAAGAATTTTATTAATAGAATGATATATCCACTTAGAAGTAACACCTTTGCTTTCTGGGTACACAGGATATCCATATTGTAAATTTTTAGATTTACCTGAAAAAAGAGAGTCACCTAAATCTATAGGTAAAAAATCTTCCTTTTTTACCTCTGGGTTGGTTAGGGTTAATCCATGTGTTTTATGATTGCTTACTTTTCCTGTAACTTTAACCAGAGATCCTTCTTTTAACATTCTGGCTAAATAGGGTTGATGAAACCAGACTATTTTTATAGAGCCAGTTGTGTCTTTGAGCACTGCTTCACTAATTGGGATTTTTGTCCTAAATGTTTTCTTGATAGAGAGGTTTTCTATTTTTCCAAAAATAGTAACATTTTCTCCTTCTTTTACAGAGCTTATATTCCTTACTTCACTAATTTCAGAATAGCGGCTAGGGAAATAAAATAATAAATCCCGAATGGTTTTAAGGCCTAGTTTACCCAAGGCCTTTTTTAAATTATCTGAAAGCCGGAAGTGTAATTCTATTTTGTCTTCTAATTTCATCTTTTGAAATTATAACACTAATAGTAAAAATAATAAGTTTTTGGGATTAAGACTAAGATTGTGTTACAATTATTTTAATTAATAATTAATTAAAATAAAAATGGATAAAAAATATTTAATAGTTAACACTGGGAGTGCTTCAAAGAAGTATTCTTTTTATTTAGGCAAAGATAAAATATACAATGCTCATTTTGAAATGGAGGCAGAGAGACCTATTGTAACAGAGAAATATGGAGAAGAGGAAAGAAAAAGAAACATAGATAAAAAAGATTATATAAATGCGATAGACTTAGTGGTTAATTCTTTACTAGAGTTAAATTTTATAAAAGAAAGAAAAGAAATCAAGGCAGTTGGGGTCAGAATTGTAGCACCAGGAGATTATTTTACAGAAAATAAAATAATAGATCAGGAGTACTTAAAGAAAGCTAAAGAAGCACTAAGAAAAGCTCCTTTGCACTTAGGTCCTGCTTTGCAAGAGATAAAAACAATTAAAAAATTCTTAGGCAGAGATATCTTGCTCTGCGGAGTGTCAGATAGCACTTATCACTCAACAATACCAGAAGAGTATAAATATTATGCTATTCCCATTAAAGACAGTCGTAAATTAGGATTAAAAAGATTTGGATATCATGGAATATCAGTTCAGTCTGTAGTTGGAAGAGCAGAAAAAATGTTGGGGTATTCTCCAGAAAAAATAATAGTTTGTCATTTAGGTGGAGGGGGAAGTGTAACAGCAGTAAAAAATGGAAAGAGTGTTAATACAACAATGGGCTTTACGCCATTAGAAGGGTTGGTTATGGCAACCAGAGTAGGAGACATAGACTCCGGTGCGATTTTATATTTATCTGAAAAATTGAAAAAGAAAAATAAGCAGATGGAAAAATATTTAAACAATGAATGTGGTCTGCTCGGTTTATCTGGAGAGAGCTCTGATATAAGGGAGTTATTAGTACTAGAAACAAAACAAAATAATGATTGTACCCTAGCTCTTAAAATTTATGTGTCTAGGATTAAGCAACAAATAGGAAAAATGGCAACGAGCTTAGGAGGATTAGATGCTCTAGTTTTTGCTGGAACAGTAGGGGAAAGGTCTTTCATAATGAGAAATAGGATTTGCCAAGGGTTAGATTTTTTAGGTATTAAATTAGACCCAGAGCTAAACAATAAGACAGAGAAGGTAGAGGCGGAAATTAATTCTCCAGAATCTAGGGTCAAGGTGTTAGTGATTAAAACAGATGAAACAGAAGAAATAGCAAAAGAGACCATTCGCTTAATTGAAGAAAAAAATAAACCGAGAATTTAATCTCGGTCTTTAGGTTATTGTTTATATATCCTAGGTTACACCTAGGAATTTTAATCCTTCGGGAGATAAATATCTCCCGGAGTCCAAAAACTCTTGAAGGAGACCCTTTTCCTTTAGAGCGTCATATGCTTTTTTACCGGTAACGGTAAAGCATGAGTAGGGGACTAATTTTATCCTCTCCATGGGGATCTGCTCCCCTGTTATTTCGCACAAGCCAGAACATCTTCCAGCTTCTATGAGAATGATCCTTCTTTCACATGAGGAAATAAATTTCCTCTGTCTCTTGATCTCACCAGAGGCTCTTTCCCTAGTTTGATTCCACGAAGCTCTATCACAGAAATCCCCATTTTTTGGGAAGGCTGATTCTGTGCTTTGAAGATCTTTTATGATCTTCTTTGCTTCTTTGATTTTTTCTTCTAAAATAGAAGAAATAACCTTAATCATTTCAGGGGAAGAATTAATCCCATTTTTTTTCGCTCCAAGGCAAAAAGACGGAAGGGTGACAGTTCTTTTCATTTTATTCAGTTTTTTAATTAAACAAAAGGTTAAATTCCCCTTAATTATAACTCTTTTTTTGATTTTGTCAAATTTTTTTTGAAATAAACTTGCTCTTGTCTTCTTTTTTATACTAAGATATAAAATATGATAGAAATAGTTCAAAAAGACAATAAGGTTTTAAGACAGGTGGCAAAAGAAGTTCCAGTTTCAAAAATATCTAGCGAAGAGATTAAAAAGGTATTAAATGATTTATCTGAAGCAGTTAATAGTCAAGATGATGCCGTGGCAATTGCTGCTCCTCAGATAAATGTATCACTCAGAATTTTTTGTGTTTCAGGGCGAGCTTTCAATGAAGATTTCTTAGAAGGAAAAATTGATTATAATGATTATTCAAAATTTCCTAATAGGTTTTTTATAAATCCAGAAATTATAAAAATTTCTAATGACAAGAAGGCGGTGGAAGAAGGGTGCTTATCTGTCCGTCCTTTATTTGGAAAAGTCAGACGAGCCTCAAGAGCAACTGTTTCTGCCTATAATGAAAAAGGAGAAAAGTTTGAAATGGAGGGAGTGGGGTTATTGGCCAATGTCTTTCAGCATGAAATTGATCACTTAAATGGTGTTCTCTTTATTGATAAGGCTAAAGAAATAAGAGAAATAGAGTATTAGTTTAATTATTGAGAAAATTACTTTTTTATGATAATCTAAGAATTGTTAGAAGGATTTTTATTATTTTTCCAAAAACAGAAAGACAGAACTAACAGAAGGAGACGTGGCTGAGTGGTCGAAAGCACCTCACTGCTAACGAGGCAGCCCGTAAAACGGCTCGTGGGTTCGAATCCCACCGTCTCCGCACTAACAATTAAAAATAGAGGCAGTGCCTCTGTTTTTAATTGTTAGCTATGAGTGACGGTGGGATTCGAAAGCCGCAGTCAGAGAAAAGTTTGGAAAACTTTTCGGACTGACGAGGCGGGGTCGCGAGTACTTTGTTTTTTATGAGCATAGCGAAATAAAAAACTTAGTAACTCGTGACCGAATCCCTTTTACAGAAACTTAGTATTCTGCACTGGGTTCATTATTTTGTAGGAGAGGTGGGATTCGAACCGAGCCCCGACGAAGTCCGCGAAGCGGCACGGGGCGAGTGGGGGCCGATGGAGTGAGATATTTTACGAAGATGAGCAAAGCGAATCTGAAGTAAAATATCCACGAGAGTGGCCGAATCCCTTTCTATGAGTGACGGTGGGATTCGAAAGCCGCAGTCAGAGAAAAGTTTGGAAAACTTTTCGGACTGACGAGGCGGGGTCGCGAGTACTTTGTTTTTTATGAGCATAGCGAAATAAAAAACTTAGTAACTCGTGACCGAATCCCCTTTTTAGCAAAACGGAGAACTTGATGCGGATTACTGGGTGATTTATTTTATTGACAGTCTTTGAAAAAGACAGAAAGAAGTTTACTTTATAAAATAAAAGTATTTTATTAGGTGTTTGATTAGTTTGTGGTAAAATATAATTACTATTAAAATAATTAACTATAACCTGTCTAGTGTTATAGTAAAAATTTGATAATTGTATGAAAAAAACTAGTTTATGTAAAAAGATGTCTTCTTGGTTATTTAGAGAGGATTTAAAATTGAGTAAAAAATGGTGGCATAGATTAATAAAGTAATTTTTATGGAAAAATTTCCACATGAAAACGAAATAGAAAAGAAAGAAAAACCGGAAGTTTTATATCTTGCGGCGAAAACCCCAAATATTTCGGAGCTTGTTCCAATGAAAAGAAATTATCGAGATGAAAATGAGGGTGCTGTAATATTTTCTACTCCAGACAAGGCTCTTGCTTCAGCATTTTTGGTTGAAGGACACGGCGATCATTGGATGAAAATTGGATTTTATGGAGATATACCAGTTGTTGTGATTAAATCAGACAGAGAAGAATTTATTAAAAAAGACAAAGGTGGCTCTATGTATACAGTCTCAAGCGATACATTTGATTTTGACCCTGAAAAAGGAATGGGAGAGAAAGAGTGGGTCAGTAAAGTGCCCGTAAAACCGCTCTCTGAAACAAAATTTAATTCTGCTCTTGATGCAATGATTGAAAACGGGGTTCAAGTTTATTTTGTAGATGAAAACACCTTTGAAGCAATAAATAATTCGAGTAATCACGGTTACGGCATTCTCATTAGGCTTACTTCTGAAAATGAAAAAAGGGGTCAGAGTATTCGCAACCTGAAAGAACTGAACTGGAATCAAGAGTCATTTGAAGATGCTAGGGCAAGAGATTTATCAAAAAGAGATTTTTCAAATACCTCAATTGATGCCATAAAAATGATGGATTTTGACACAGAAACATTGTGGCCTGAAAAAGAAAAATTGCCACAAGATTTTAATCCGAAAGAATTTTTAGAGGAAAGCAAAAATCCTGGGCTTGGAATTAGAGAATTGCACGAGCAGGGAATAGACGGGCGAGGGATAGTGGTTGCTATTATTGACCAGGAATTAGATATCAATCACCCAGAATACAAAGATCAAATTTTAGATTATTCTGAGTATGGTGGGGCCAGAGAAGAGGGAGTGAGCATGCATGGACCATCGGTAGCGAGTCTTCTTGTTGGAAAAAATTGCGGAGTAGCCCCAGGCGCAAAGCTTGTTTACAAAGCAGTTCCATCAACTAGAGATTTTCATTTTTGGTCTGAGGCCATGAATGATATTATTCAGAAAAACAAAGAAGTCTCGAGTGATAAGGTGAGAATCGTTAGTTGCTCTATTGGCCACATGCATGGATTAGGAAAACTGGAACCAGGTCTTGATAAATGGATTGAAGCTTTGAAAATTGCCAAGGAGGCTGGAATTTTTGTTGTAGATGTTAATGGTAATCAAATTGATATTCCATTCGTTGGCGGTGGAAGTCCTGAAAACAAGGATGATTTTGAAAATTATTTTCCTTGGTTACGACAGAACAACGGAGATGAAGAGTTAGATAAACTTGTCGCTGGTGGAAATGTGGATGAGATACTAAAAAAGCTAAGAGAAACTAAAAAAGACGAGATATCGAATATTTCCGATTTTGATTTAAGGGAAAAAATAAAAGAACGCATTGTTCAGTTTAAATCAGAAATAATAGTCCCCTCTGATTATCGGACCATGGCTTCTTCGTGGAGAAAGGAGGGGCAATATATGTATAATGGACGAGGGGGGATTAGTTGGTCTGTTCCTTATCTCGCCGGATTGTATGCCTTAGCACTACAAGTTAACCCAAATATTGAACAAGAAGAAATAGCAAAAATAATAAAAGAAACGGCTATCGTAAACAAAAGAGGTTTGAAAATAATAAACCCCAAAGGGATTATAGATTTAGTAAAAGAAAAAAGTCTAGAAGAAAAAGAGAACTCGTTTCTTGAAGCTATTTTGGCTACTTCAATTCAAGAAATTCCTACAAAATTTGAAAAGGGAGCGGTTCAAGAGCTAGTGAAAAACATGAAAAATAGCAAATTGTTTCTTCTGGGTGAAATGCATGGAGTTAAAGAAAATGCGGATATTATCTACACCCTATTTAAAAAATTTGGTTTTCGTCAACTTGCACTAGAGTGGAGACCAGAATTAAAAGAGGTGGCAGAGCATTATCTAGAAACAGGAAAGTTAAATACAGAAACAATTGAAGGTGGCGAATATGGCCATATTACCGCAGGGCATTTTGCCCTTCTTAAAAAACTTAAATCTGAGGGTCTCCTTGAAAAATTTATTTGTTTTGATGGAATACCAAGCGATGGTAGTTTCAACGAGAGGGATAAAATAATGGCAAAAAATATTTTAAATAATATTTCAGATGATCCAACTCTTGTTGTTTCTGGGAACCTGCATTCTAAAACAGAATCTTTTGTTCACGATAATGATTTTAATGAATATCACCCAATGGGAAAGAACATAAAGAAGGAAATTCCAAGAGTGCCTTCTGGTAAGATAATGTATCTCCAGGGTCAGTATTACAATCTCGGAATTAAAGATATGGCTAATTTTTCTCACAAAGTAAATGTTCCTGAAGCCAGATTTTTTAAAAATAAAAAAGGAGAATACATTTTTCTTTTACCAAAGGCTCACGCTGGTATAGTTCCAAGCATAAATAAAGGAAATTAAAAGAAAATGTAACCATTTTTCCCTATTTTTCATAAAAATAAGAACTTCTCCATTTATAACCTTGAGGTTTTGTGCTTTTATTGTGCTTACAAAAACAACATTGCCCACAAGTATCATTTAGGGTATTATTAATTAAACGGTAATTATTATTAACTTAAATTAAATATTAAAATTATGGAAAATTTAGAGAAAAAAACTTTTGAAGAAAAAACAGAGGAAGAACAAACACTAGAAACAAAAGTTTCTTCTTTTAATAGAGAAGAATTTACTCTTATCGGAAACTTTGTTGATGGAATAGCTGTAGCAAATAAAGATGGAAGGTGGTTTCACATAAATGAAGAAGGGAAAGAGATTTTTGAAGAAAAATATGACTATGTCGAAGAATTTCAAGATGGTTTTGCTCCAGTTCAAAAAGATGGCAAGTGGTCATTTATCAACAAAGAAGGGGGGAGAATAAATGAAGATTGGTTTGAAGATGTGTGGTTCTTTTCTAATGGAATTGCGAAGGTTCAAAAAGATGGAAAAGAATTTTACATTAACACAGAAGGGAAAGTTGTGGAAGAAGAAGAACAATAGGATTAAAATAAATACTCTTAATTTTTCAAATTAAGAGTATTTTGTTTTTTAGAAATAGAATCAAGGCTAGGCAATAGGATTTATGCTAGCAGAGAAAAGAGAACACTTGAAGCTTCTTAATAATAGGTATATACTCATAATATAAACAAATAAACTTAAATTATTATGGCAAGACCCCGCTCATGCTTTTGTGAGACAATTGAATACAGACCAAGTACCGTTTATTTTAAACCACTAGGAGTCCCAATAAGAGAACTAGAAGAAGTAGAAGTTTCCTTAGAAGAAATAGAGGTTTTTCGCCTACGACACATAGACAAGCTAGAGCAAACAGAAGCTGCTAAAAAAATAGGCACTTCTCAAAGTACATATCAGAGAGTTTTGTATTCAGCTTATGAAAAAATAGCTGATGCCCTAGTCAACGGCAAGGCTATTAAATTTATAAAACATTATTAATTAATAATTTAAAAAACTATGAAAAAAGATAAAAGTTTTTTTATAATGCTAATAGTTTTTATTCTATTAGTTGCTTCCTTCTTTGTTTTTCAAAACCTTTCATCAAAAAAGAAAACGAACTCTTTAATGATGCTAATAGAGTTTGAAGAAGTAGATGGAATTTTACAATGGGAAAAAGAACTAGATCAGAGAGGTTTGACTGCTTTAATTAAAGCCCAAGACAATGTTCTAGAAGAAAACCCTGAAATATTTGAAAGGCTAGCTAGTAAAGGTTATGAGATAGCCGGAGGTTATGATGAGGCCCCCTTCTGGGATATGCCCTATGAAGAACAGTATAATCTATTGTTGCAATCTAAGGAGTTAGTTGAGTCTATTACCAACAAGCCAATGAGGGTATTTGGAAGCAGGTATTTTGCTTACGATGAAAACACCTTAAGAGCGGCAGAAGAATTAGGTATTCCATACATTTTAGCTAGAGGAACCCAAGATGTAGAGTCTGTTGTTTATAAGCCAGCAGAATATGATGTCTACATAATTTCTGTTACAAATGTAGATGTAGGAGAACCAATGGGAAAGGGATCTTTGTGTGATTATAGTTTATGGGCGAGAGGTTCAGAACCAGAAGATTTTTGGGATATGATAGAAGAGAGCGTAGAGAAAAAACCAGAAAATATGATTTTAGTTTCTCATTCATACCTAGGGGGAACTCGTCTTGCTTGGTGGGAAGAATACCTCAAGGCTTTAGACATTCCTTCATTAGAGTGGAGAGATTTTGATAATTGGTTATTAAATCAAGAGGTAATCAATCTTGGCAATCAAGATATTCCAGTAAACAGAGAAGTTAAGTATGTCTCCCCAAATCCAGCAAAAGAAATAGAGGAATATGAAGCTATTCCTGGACTGGAGGATCTCAAGGGAGTGTCTTCGGTCACTGAAGACGGGGAGCTACTCTGTCAGTAGTTTTTCTGTTAACCAATTGCTGGTGCTTAAAAATAAATGCCTAACTTTAATTTGGTCTCTAATAAAAAACCTGGGAAATACTGGATATTTGTATCTATCGGGATAATAATAAATATCTTTATATTTTCATTTCTCTCTAAACAATTAGAAGAGAAGCTCCTCAATGATTTTGCTACTCGGTTTTTAGAGGAAGACATTGCTATTCCTGTTTTTGCTAGTGAGCCAGAGTAAAGGTGTATATTTTTTTGGCCCCTGCTTTTCTTAAAACTCTACTGGCTTCTTGAATTGTCCCCCCAGTAGTAACAACATCATCAATTAACAAGATAGTCTTACCGGCTATCTTGTTTTTGCCTCTAACATCAAATGCTCCTCGGATGTTTTTTAGCCTATAATATTTATTTTTTATGCTAGCCTGAGGCTCTGTTTTCTTTTTTTTAATTAAAATATTTTTATCTAAAGAGACAGAATTAGAATTTATTTTTTGATGAAATCCTCTAGCTATGTGATAAGCCTGATTGTATCCTCTCTTCCATTGTTTTCTTTTAGACATAGGAATAGGAATAATTAAAATTGATCCTTCTGGCTTATCGTTAAGAATTAAAGAAAGTTTTTCTAGTGAAAAATTATACAAAAAAACTCCAAGCTCATGTGCTAGTTGATATTTATGCTGATATTTTAACTCCCAAATAGCCCTCTTGACAACAGGGTCTCTGTAGTCAAAAATACTCCAAACATTTTTTAATACTTCTTTGTCTATTTTGCTAATATCATTAAGGCAAGATGGGCAGATATAAAAACCTCTTTTCTTGCATCCAATACAATAATTAGGAAACAATAAGTCTGCTAAAAAACCTACTTTCTTTTGTTGTTTTTTTCTAATTTCCATATACTCATTTTATAACAATTATGTTACAATTAATACATTGTAAAGAGAATAATATATGGATAATTCATTAAAAAAAATAATCTCAGAGGGCCTGCAGAACCTTAAGAGCTCTTTTGGTTCTAGCAAGAGCAAGGGACAGGCTTTGGGGATAGACATTGGTTCTTCTTCCATTAAAATAGTTCAGTTAAAGAAAAAAGCAGGACGAGCAGTATTAGAGACCTATGGAATTATTTCTCTTGGTCCCTATGGAGGCACAAATGTAGGAGCTTTGGCAGCATTAAAAACAGAAGATATTGTTAGAGCACTAACTGATGTAATGAAGGAGTCTAATGTGACAACAAAGTCTGCAATTCTCTCCATCCCTTCTCTTTCTAGTCTGATTTTTCTAGTTACTCTTCCTCCCACAGTAAAAGATTCTGATCTTCAAAATATCATTCCCATAGAAGCAAGAAAACATATCCCCGTGCCAATTTCTGAGGTTACCCTAGATTGGTTTGTTATTCCTGATGAAGAACTTTTGTATGAAGAAGGGAGAGATAATCAGCGCAAGATAAATAGGGAGGTTTTAGTTGTGGCGATTCACAATGAGACATTAGCGCAATATAGAGAAATTTTAAAACAGACAGGGCTGGAGAGTAATGCTTTTGAGATGGAGGTCTTTAGCAACATAAGAGCTACTTTTAATAATGAGCTATCTCCTTTCTTGATTGTAGATTTTGGGGCGTCTAAAACGAAAGTTTCCATTGTTGAGGCGGGTGTAGTTAGAGTTTTTCATGTTGTAAATAGAGGATCTCATGATATAAGCAGAAACATATCTCAAGCTCTTGGTGTTACCTTTGAAGAAGCAGAGAAACTAAAAAGAATAGTTGGCTTAGATGCAGGATCTAATCCAGAAGTAGAGAAAATAGTTCGCATGGCAACTAATTATATCTTTTCAGATATCAATAGTATTGTATTTGCTTATCAGAAGAAGTATAATAAAAGTATCAGTAAGGTGTTTTTATCAGGAGGAGGTTCTCTCTTGAAGGGATTGCTTGAAGCTGCCAAGGAGAACTTTAAAATAGAAGTAATATACAGCAATCCCTTTTCTAAAACAGAAGCCCCTGCTTTCCTAGAACCAATTTTAGAAAACAGTGGTCCTGAGTTTGCAGTAGCGGTGGGCTTAGCACTACGACAATTATCTTAAAATATGGAAAATACATTTCAAACATCTTTTATACCCAAAAAACCAATCACTCCTACTAAAAAGAAAAGTAGTAAGCCTAGAAATTTATTTTTAGTTATAGCAACTATATTGCTAATTCTTTCAGTGATCGCTGGAGGAGGGTTGTTTCTCTACAAAGAAAAATTATCTCAAGATCGGAGGACTAAGTCTAACTCATTGGCAACAATTAGAAATAACTTTGAAGAAGAAGCAATTAAGGAACTCAGAGATTATAGCAACAGGATGAAAACAGCCAAAACTATATTAGATAATCACATAGTCTTGTCTCCGCTTTTTGGTCTGTTGTCTGAAATAACAATTCCTCAAGTACAATATAATAGTTTTAAGCATTCTGTTTCTGAAAAGGGTTACTCTGTAAAACTAGATGGGCTAGCTCTTGACTATCGTTCAATAGCATTACAAGCAGATATGTTTAATGATCCACGAGGGAAATATTTTAAAAGTGTTTTGTTTTCAAATTTGAACAAAGATCTTACAGGCAAGGTTAAGTTTAATCTAGAATTTGAAGTAGAGCCGTCTTTATTGTCCTACAACCTTAATGACTCACATGGCTTTTCTAATCCTAACGAAGAAGAGTTTATTAATGAAAGTGATTTGTTTAATCAGGATACAAATGATTTATTAAACAATAATAATTTACATACAGATAATGATGAGGACTTTCAGCAAGAGGTTAATGTAGATGATTTATCAGAAGATCATCTTGATTTTTAAAATATGAGAAATATTTATCCAATCATCTTAATAATTTTAACAGGAGTTGTTTTCTTTTTAGCTATTGATCCTTTTTATAAACAAGTCAAGGAGATCAAGGAAGACATTGTGACCTATGATAGCGCTCTAAGTAATTCTAGGGAGTTGCAAAAATCCAGAGATGATTTGCTGGCTGTCTATACTAATATAGAAAAAAAGAACATGGATAGATTAAATCATTTTCTTCCAGATAATATTGGAAATATTGAGTTAATCTTAGAGATAGAAAGAATTGCTAACTTACACAGAATGCCAATAGGTGATATACACTTTGATGCTAGAACCTTAGAAGGAGAAGACAAGGACCAAAGAGGAAAAAACGATAATCTTCCTTATGGTATTTTTCCAATGAAGTTTAAGGTAACAGGAAAATATGAACACTTCCTTTCTTTTCTCAGATCACTAGAACACAACTTAAGAATGGTAGATGTTAAATCTATTGACTTTAGGGTTCCAGCTACTATAGTTTCAGCTGATGGAAGAGAGACCACCTCAGAGATATATGATTATTCATTAGAAATTGAGACTTATTGGCTTAAATAAAATATGAAAAAAAGAAAAAAATATTTAATAATAACTTCCATAATTGCTGTTTTGTTGGTCTTTGGTCTTTATTCTCAAAAGGACACTAAGGTTTCTCACTTAGCGATGGGGAGTTCTTTAGAAAGCTCAACGGGTCCTTTTGGCGGAGGACTATTTGGATCTAGCAGTAGTTCCTCTAATCAGATTCACTCTGAAATATCTTTTATCTCAACTCTTTCCTCTATTAAAAACTTAGAAATAGATGTGTCAATGTTTTCTAATCCTCTCTTCTCTCAACTAGAAGATAATTCTGTTAAGATAGAACCAGTTAAAGCAGGAAGAGACAATCCTTTTGCTCCTATTGGGCACAAACAAGGATCAGGTGACTCGGCTCAGCCCAGGATAATTACTTCCTCAGCTGTTTCTGTTACAGATAGTTCGGCCACTCTAAATGGTCAAATAAACACAAGCCACAGTGACTTAGTCTCTAATATTCATTTTGAATATGGACCAACAGAGAACATGGGAAAGACAACTCCAGATGTTAGTCAGTCTTTAGTTGGGACATTTGTTGCTAATGTTTCAGGATTACACCCAAGGGTTACCTATTTCTTTAAAGCTTGCGCAAAAATAAATAGAATAGATGTGTGCGGAGATGTTGTCTCCTTTACGACAAGATAATTAAATATGTCATTAATAGAAGAATTAATAAAAAATAGCGTTTTAGATGCTAGTCAGGCTATTAGAGCAGTTAGACTAGCGGAAGATAACCATGAAGGAGACCTAGATTCAGCATTGCAAGAAATGAAAATAGACGAATATAAGATCTTAGAGGTAAAATCTAAGGTTTTTGGTATGCCTGTTAAAAAAATAGATCCCAAAAACATAGCTCCGTCTGTTTTAAAAATAATACCAATAGACGCTGCTCGTAACTATCAATTTGTTCCATTAAATGAAGGGGATAATTTTCTAGAAATAGGAATAGTGAATCCTGAAAATGTAAAAGCAATTGATGCTCTGACTTTTATAACTGCCAAGTACAATAAACCATTTAAATTATTCTTAATAGCTCCGTCTGTTTATAAGAAATTACTAGAAATGTACGACGGGAGTTATAACCCTGAAGTTGAGCAAGCCTTAAGTGAGCTTGATACAGAGATTGCCAATGTTGCTGATGAGGGAGTGGTTATAGAGAGAAGCCGTAAAGAATCAGATAAATTAAAGCCAGGAGAGGAAGAAAGGATAGTAGAAGAGGCCCCTATAATTAAAATAGTAGCAGTTATACTGAGAAGCGCTGTAGAAAACCTAGCTTCAGATATTCATATAGAAAACACAGGAACAAAAGTCAGGGTTCGTTTCAGAGTAGATGGAGTCTTACACACTTCTTTGGTTTTACCCATTAGTGTTTACAATGGAGTAATAGCTAGAATTAAAATTTTATCCAAATTAAGATTAGATGAAAAAAGAAAACCACAAGATGGAGGTTTTTCAGCCAGAATTAATAATAGTAAAATAGACTTCAGAGTTTCTACCATGCCTTCCTATTATGGAGAGAAAATAGTGATGAGGATATTAGATGCAGAAAAAGGCTTATATTTACTGGATGAAATGGGGATTTCTAAGCACAACTTAGAGTTGATCAGAAAATGCATAACTGCTCCTTACGGATTAATTTTAATGACAGGTCCAACTGGTTCAGGAAAAACATCCACTCTTTACTCTATGTTATCTGAGATAAGCAAGGAGGATCAGAACATTGTTTCTCTAGAGGATCCGATTGAGTATAAGGTAGAAGGGGTAAATCAGTCTCAAATTGCCCCAGAAATAGGATATACTTTTGCCACAGGATTAAGATCTATCCTAAGACAAGATCCAAATATTATTTTAGTAGGAGAGATTAGAGACAGGGAAACAGCAGAGCTAGCAATTCAAGCAGCCCTAACAGGTCATTTGGTTTTCTCAACTCTTCATACTAATAGTGCAATAGGAGCTGTTCCTCGTTTGATAGACATGGGGATAGATCCTTATTTAATAGCTCCGACTTTAAAGCTTTGTATGGCACAACGATTAGCCAGGACAATACATCCTAATGGAAAAAAAGAAATGCCAATGGATGACTCTTTAAAAGAATTAATTGAGCATCAATTTGAGGATTTACCAAAAGGGCACAAAGATAAGCTAGGGCTTAAAGATACTTTGTATGAAGCTGTTCCTTGCGAAGAGAGCGCCACAGGACTAAAAGGAAGAACAGCAGTTTTTGAAATGTTTGAAGTTGACAAGGAGATGCAAGAGGTCATATTGAAGAAGCCTCAAGAGCAAGAAATTTATAAAGTTGCTAGGTCTAAGGGGATGATAACATTAAGAGAGGATGCTATTTTAAAAAGTATGAAAGGAGACATTCCTTTTCAAGAGATATACAATTTTTAGTTTATTAGTTATAATTGAGGTAATTATATGAATTATCAAACTTTAATAGAAGAATTATTAGAAAACCTAGTAGCACAAGATGGCTCGGATTTACACTTGGGTGAAGGAAGGCAGCCAGCCATTAGAGTAAATGGACAGTTGATATTTTTAGTAAACTATAAACCATTTACTGCAGATATTATTTATGGAATTTTATCTGCTCTAACTAGTCAAGAAAAAATAGAAAGCTTAAAAAAAGATAAATCTATAGATTTTTCTTCTAGCCTAAAAGATAATCAAGTTCAAATAAGAGCCAATGCTTTTTTCCAAAGAGGAAATGTCTGTGTGGCGATTCGTTTAATCTCTAAACCAAAAACAATAGAAGAACTTAACTTGCCTCCAATTTTAAAAGACTTCACTAGAAGAAAACAAGGGTTCTTTTTAGTAGTTGGTCCTGTTGGACAAGGAAAATCCACTACCTTGGCTGCAATGATAAATACTATAAATAAAGAAACATCTCAGCATATTTTAACAGTAGAAGATCCGAGAGAATTTATATATGAAGCAGATAAATCAATAATAAATCAAAGAGAAATAGGAAGTGATGCCCCCTCTTTTGCTGAAGCACTTAAGGCGGCCTTCAGAGAAGATGTTAATGTTTTACTGATAGGAGAAATGAGAGATAGTGAAACTATGGCAACAGCTGTTACAGCAGCAGAAACAGGACATCTGGTTTTTGCCACATTACACACTAACAATGCCTCTCAATCTATTGATAGAATTATTGATTCATTCCCAGCTAGTCAGCAAGGACAAATTCGTCTACAATTAGCTTCTAGCTTATTGGGTATTTTTTCACAAAGATTAATTCCACGATTATCTGGAGGAAGAGTTCCTGCTTATGAGTTATTAATAAATAATAAAGCAATAGCTAATTTAATCAGAGAAGAAAGAGTTCATGAAATAGATACAGTAATTGAAACTTCTTCCCAAGAAGGAATGATGGATATGAACAGAAGTTTAATTGACTTAGTACAAAGAGGAGAAATAAGCATGGAAGACGCTTATCAGCACGCAATTAATCCTAAGGCCTTAGAGCAAATGTTTTAATTATGTTATTTCAATACGAAGCTTTTACAAATACAGGGGAGAAAAAAACAGGAACAGTTGAGGCTAATTCTAAAGATTTAGCGATAGCCGCTATACAAAGAAGAGGATTAATTGTCTCTAATATTTACGAGTCTGACAAAAAACCGTTTTTTGAAAGGGATATTTTTGCTAAAAAGAAGATACCAATGAAGGATATTGTGACAATGTCCAGGCAGATGTCCACTCTTTTTGAATCTCAAATTCCAGCGCTAAAAGCTTTTCTTTTATTATCTGAAAATACTCCTAATAAAAAACTGGCAGGTGTTTTAGCAGAAGTGGCAGATGATATTAAGTCAGGAATTTACATCTCAGATGCTTTATCAAAACACAAAGAGGCCTTCTCTGATTTTTATGTAAATATGGTTAAATCAGGAGAGGAATCAGGGAAATTAACACAAACCTTCTCTTATTTAGCTGACTATTTAGACAGACAGTACCAATTAACTTCTAAAACAAAGAATGCTTTAATTTATCCTAGTTTTGTAATAGGAGTTTTTGTTATAGTGATGGTTCTAATGTTTACATTTATAGTTCCTAAATTGACAGCGATTATAGCAGAATCTGGAACTGATGTACCGTTCTTCACTAAAATAATAATGAGAACTAGCGACATAATGGTAAATTACGGAATTTATTTCCTTGTTCTTTTGATAGCGCTAATTATCTTTTTAATAAACTATGCTCGTTCTGAAAAAGGTAAAATGTATTTTGATAGATTAAAAATTTCTTTTCCAATTATTAAAAATATTTATCAGAAACTTTATCTATCAAGAATATCAGACAATATGGACACAATGCTTTCTTCCAGTATTCCCATAGTTAGAGCTATAGAATTAACTAGTACGGTAGTTGGGAATAAAATTTATGAAAATATCCTAAAAGAAATAACAGAAGGAGTTAAAACAGGAAATTCTCTTTCGGGGGCATTTGCTATGCATACAGAAATTCCGTCTATTATGTCAGGAATGATAAAAGTCGGAGAAGAAACAGGGTCACTAGGAAGCATATTAAAAACACTGGGACGATTCTATGGGAGAGAAGTAAATGAAGCAGTGGACTCAATGGTTAGCTTAATAGAGCCAATAATGATTATAATTCTTGGTTTAGGAGTAGGAGTTCTTTTAGCCTCAGTCTTAATGCCTATTTACAATATAGCCGGAGGGATTTCTTAGTTATTAACTTAATTGTTGCTATTTTAAATTAAATTTGTGGTATAATAAAATTATAATTATGAGGTCGGTCTTTAATTAAAAAGACTTGTATATAAATAAAAATATGAATAAAAATAAAGGTTTTACACTTATAGAATTATTAGTAGTCATTGCTATTATTGGAATTCTTTCCTCTGTAGTTTTGGCTTCGTTAAATAGTGCTCGTCAAAAAGGCCAAGATGCAGCAATTAAGGCTGATATGAACAGCATGAGAGCTCAAGCAGAAATGTATTTTGATAAGAACGATTATTCTTATGGAACACCAGGAGACCCAGTTCCTGGAAATGTTTGTGGAGCTCCAGCCGATGAATCAGGAATAAAAGAGGGACTAGATAAGGCGGTTAAGATGGCAGGGTCAAATACTGGCATAAATTCATCAGGTTATGGGTACTGTAAGGTTGTGGGGGAGCCGGGTCAAAATGGAGAGCATTGGTTTGCAATTATTAAGTTAAGAACTGGAGGAACAGCAAACGCCAGTAAGGCATGGTGTATAGATAGCTATGGTAGATCAGAGGAAGTACCTTGGGATAATACTGTTCAAAACAAGAATTCTTGTAAAGATTACCTAGCTTCAGGTGATTAATCGCTTTTTTCAGGGCAGTAAAATAATTTATCTAAAAAATAAATATGATTAAAAACAAAAATAAAGGCTTTACATTAATAGAATTACTGATAGTTATTGCTATCATAGCCATTCTTTCTACTGTTGTTATGGTTGCGATTAACTCTGCTAGAACTAAGAGTAAGAACGGAGCAATTGTTTCTCAGTTAAACCAAGCTAGAAATCAAGCCGAATTATATTATACACATAAGAATAACTATAATGAATTATGTAAAAATAGCTTGGGGATGGATCTTGAAAGTGAAGATCTCGGCATATATCCTTACCTAGGAGAAGCGTTGAGAATAATGGGAGTAGAAACAAACGATGAAATAACAGGCTTAATTAAAACAGAAAAAATTGAAACATCTGGAGCAACAGGATGGATCCAATTACAAAACTCAGAACAATATGGAGGAATGGCTCAAGTTGCTAATGCCAGATGCCATGTAAGTCTAGGAGATTATTCTAATCCTCGTTGGGCAGCACAGGCTCCATTGCTAAAGAATAGAAAGGGCGATAATCAAGAATATTATTGTGTAGATTCTACTGGTACCGGAATTACTACCACCATAAGCTTAGGGTCTTCTGATGCTAGTACAGGTGATTATCTTGAGTGTATTCCTTCGCTGTAAGCTATTTTCTTAATGTCTCATTAGTGGTATAATTGAGGCATATGGAAACACTAATATTTATATCATTTTTTATATTCGGAGCTATCGTGGGTAGCTTCTTGAATGTTGTCGCTTATCGTTTTAAGACTGGAAAAAAGTTTATTTATGGTCGCTCTTTTTGTATGTCATGCGGAAAGAGCTTAAGGTGGTATGAGTTAATACCAATTTTCTCCTTCTTATTCTTAAGAGGAAAGTGCTCTCGGTGTAAGAGTAGAATTTCACCCCAGTATCTTTTTGTTGAAATAGCTACTGGCTTATTGTTTGTAATGGTTTTATATAGACTTTTGCCTTTCTTTCTTTTCTCTCCTTGGATTACAGCCTTACTAATTATGTTAAATCTGGTCGTTTTTTGTCTATTGGTTTTAATTTTAATTTACGATCTTCGTCATAAAATAATTCCAAATAATTTTGTTTATCCTTTTATTGCTATTTCCTTTTTGCTTCTTTTTATTAATCCTTTCCCAGTGGGACCTGTTCTGATTCTTCCCTCTTGGCAATCTCTAATATCTGGACCAGTTCTAGCATTACCTTTTGTTCTGCTCTGGCTGTTTTCTAAAGGACGACTAATGGGATTAGGAGATGGAAAGTTAATACTAGGAATTGGTTGGTACTTAGGAATTTCTTCTGGGTTATTTAGCTTAGTGATTGGTTTTTGGATAGGAGCATTAACTAGCTTGTTGTTAATTGTTTTTTCTAAAAAATTATTTGGATTTAAAAAAAGGAGATTTGGCCTAAAAACAGAAGTACCAATGGCTCCATTTTTAATAACAAGTATGGTATTAACCTATTTATTAGCATTAGACATGAGTTCTCTTATAGGAATTTTTGGATAGTATTAGATGAAAAAAATATGGTTTAAAAAAAAGCAAAAAGGGATGACCTTGATAGAATTAGTAATAGTTTTAAGTATTTTTTCTATTTTAACTGGAGTTGTTTTATTTAACTATGGAGACTTTAGTTCTTCTTTAACAATACAAAACTTAGCAGATGATATAGCCTTAACCATAAGACGAGCTCAGAGTTATGCAATTGGTGTAAGAGGCAGCTCCGGAAGGTTTACTATGGGATTTGGTGTTAATTTTAGTATTAGGAATCCTGATGATCAAGGTGGTTCTTCTTTTGAGCCATATTCAAGTTCTCAAAAAGCTTTTATTTTTTATTCAATTCCAGGTAGTGCCGGGGGGCAGATATATTTTTCCCCCAAAGGAGAGAGCTCTTGTGGTGTATCATCGGAAGAGAATAGTGAAGTTTTTTGCTTGGAAAAACTAAGCATAAAGACAGCAGATTATATTAAGGGAGCTAAAATTAAAATAGCAAACTCAAACCCGAAGCATCTTGGAGAGAACGAGCAGATTAATATTTTTTTCAGAAGACCTTTTCCTGAGCCAATGTTTTGCCTTATAGGAAAGGAAGATCAGAAGTGCAAAGAAGATGATAATATAACAGAAGTAATAATAGAAATACATAATTCTAGAAATGCAGATATGAATAAGTATGTGAAAATATTTAATACAGGACAAATAAGTGTTTCAAATAATGAAAAATAAAAGCACAAAAAAACTAAACAAAGGATTTACGCTTGTAGAGCTAATGGTTTCTACTTCTATCTTTTCTATAATTATGTTGTCCTCTATCGGGGCCCTATTTACTCTTTTGGGTGTATCTAGAAACTCTAGAGCGGCCCATACAGCTATGGATAATATAAATTTTGCCCTAGAGAGTATAGTTAGATCAATAGGAACAGGAACAGGCTATGCATGCGGTGATAATCCTGAAGACCTTGAAGAAACAGCAGGCGAGGACTGTAAAAATGGAGGTAGCGTGCTTTCTTTTTTTCACCAGAAAAGCAAAGATAATAGAGTTTTTTATTATAAAAGAGATAATAAAATATACAGAAAAGAAGCAGAGGATGATGAAATTCAACTAGTATCAGATGACATAAAAATAGACGATTTAACATTCTATGTGGTGGGGGCTGGGATTAGGAGCCAAGCACAGCCTCGTGTTTTTATTAAAATAAAAGGAGAGGCTAAGATTAAAGATAGTGAATATGTGCCTTTTAATATCCAGACCCTAGTTAGTCAAAGAAACTACAAAGGAGCTACCTCTGGGCCTACATCTTAAGTGCTTAATATTTTAAAAATGAAGAAAAAAATAAAAAACATAAAGTTAAATAAAACAACCTCTGGTTTTACCCTAGTAGAGGCATTGTTTGCTATTTTTATATTAACCTTTGTTATAGTTGGACTAATGACGGTAGTTGCAAGTAGTCTTTATTCATCTCGTTACGCTAGGCAGGAAATAGTAATGAATTTTTTATTACAAGAAGCAGCTGATGCCATAAGGAATGATAGGGACACTCGTGTTTTCTTAGAAGATTATCAATGGGAAGTCTTTGTTCAAGATTATAAGAATGAGTGCGAACAAAACGGATGTATTTTAAAGATAGACCCAACGAAAGAAGGAGAAGGATTTATAGAACTAGAAAAATGCAATACTTGTAATCTAGATAGTCCCAAGTCGGATCAATCTACTTTATATTTTAATGATGAAGGAAATCCTCTTATGTACCATCATGAGAAAAAATATGATTCAGTTGATTCAGGGATAAAAAGAGTCATAAGGGCATATGAAGATTATCATAGTGAATCAGATGGGGAAAAAGAATTAATTATAGAAATAGAAGTATCTTGGAATAGAAGAAAAAGATCTACAAGGATGAGTCTATTAGACTGGCGACCACCACAAAGCATTGATTAAAATTAAAATGAAAAAAGATAAATCAAAAAACCAAAAAGGATATGCTATGTTATTCACTATTATTATAGTCAGTGTCATTTCGGTTATAACTGCTGGGTTGTCCAGCATTGCCTATAAGCAATTAACCCTATCCTCTTTGGCCAAAGACTCTCAGGTAGCTACAGTTTGGGCAGATAATGCTAATGAGTGCGCTTTGTTTTTTCATCAAAGAGTTTTTCTTTCTTATTCTGAAAATTACGAAGAGCATAAAACCTGGAACTGCGGAGGTCATGATTTAGAAATTACATGGAGCTCAAAAGGAGATACCAGTTCTGGAGATGAAGGAGACGAAGTTAGTGTTTGGAAATACTCTCTGGCTTCAGAAGAAAGCCAAACCAATACTCCATGTTTTACTGTAGAAGTAGAAGAAACAGAAAAAATTGGCAGCTCTTCTTCTTCTTCAAAAGATGTAGTAATTATATCTAAGGGCTACAATGTGTGCGACACGAATCACATAAGATCAGTAGAGAGAAGTTATGAAATTAGATATAGTGGACAATATTTACCAAAAGCAACAGATAATGAGTAACACTAAAGAGAAGATAGAAAAATTACAGAAAAAGATCTTAAGACTACAAAGAGAGTATCACACACTAGACTCTCCTTCTATTTCTGATGAAGTCTATGATTCTCTCGTAAAAGAATTAAGACATTTGGAGGAAGAATTTCCAGAAATAGCTAAGGATACAAGCTCTCCACTGGAAAGGATTGGAGGAGAGCCTCTTGATTTTTTTAGAAAAGTCAAACACAGAACAAGAATGACCAGTCTAAATGACGCCTTTTCTTTTTCTGAGATAGAAGAGTGGAAAAATAGAATAGAAAAATTAAGCGAAAAACCAGTTTCCTTTTTTTGTCAATTAAAACTAGACGGATTATCTGCTTCTTTAGTATACAAAAATGGAATTTTAACAAGAGGGGCAACTCGTGGAAATGGTTTAGTTGGAGAAGATGTAAGCCAGAATGTAAAGATGATAAATACTATTCCTTTGAAATTAGAAGAAGGAGTTCCTGATCACCTAGAAGTTAGAGGAGAAGTCGTTATGCTGAATAAAGTTTTTGAGAGCCTAAATAAGAGATACAAAAAAGAAGGAAAACCTCTTTTATCAAATACTAGAAATGCAGCAGCGGGGAGCCTTAGGCAGTTAGATCCTAATTTAGTAAAAGAAAGAAGATTGAGTTTTTATGCCTGGGACTTATTTTTAAAAGAAAAAGACCAAAATAAATTAAAAATAATAAATCACTCAGATAAGCACAATTATTTAAGAAAAATAGGATTTTTAACCTCTCCTGCAGATGTAAAAGCCAAGAACCTAGACGAGGTTTTTTCTTTTCTAGAAAAAATGGAAAAACTCAGAGATAAGCTACCCGTAAGAACAGATGGAATTGTTGTATCCGTGGATGACTTAGAGACAAGGGATAGTCTAGGAATAGTTGGTAAGGCGCCTAGACATTCAGTTGCTTATAAATATCAAGCAGAAAAAGCCACCACTGTTTTAAAAGAAATAAAAATCAATGTAGGGAGAACTGGAGTATTAACCCCAGTGGCAATTTTTAACCCAACTCCAGTTGATGGTTCTATTGTCTCTCGGGCAACTTTACATAATATTGATCAAATTGAAAGATTGGATATAAGGATTGGAGACACTATTATCATGCAAAAAGCAGGTGACATAATTCCAGAAGTAGTTGATTCAATAAAAGACATAAGAACCGGTAAAGAGAAAATATTTAAAATGCCTAAAAATTGTCCAGTATGTGACAGCGAGGTCAAACAAAGAGCATCAAAAGACAGAAAGTCTGTTGCTTATTATTGTGAAAATAAAAAATGTGAAGCTAAGAACTTGAGAGGGCTACAACATTTTGTTAATATTTTTGAAATATATGAAATAGGGCCCAAGATTATAAATCGCCTCAAAGACGAAGGAGTGATAAGTGATGCAGCTGACTTGTTTACATTAAAAAAAGAAGACCTGGAGAGCTTGGAAAGATTTGGCCCAAAGTCAGCAGAAAACATAGTAAACTCAATAGAAAAACACAAAGTAGTTCCTTTTTGGAGATTTATCTTTGCATTAGGAATTCATCAAGTTGGGGAGCAAACTGCCCAAGATTTAGCTAATCATTTTAAAAAATTAGAAAAATTACGAAAAGCTAAAATAGAAGAAATACAGCTAATTCCTAACATAGGACCCATAGTTTCTGAAAATATTTTCAATTACTTTAAGGAAGAGCACAATCTTAATTTTATAGATAAGTTATTAAAAAATGGAGTGATCATTTTGAAAGAAGAGGAGGAAAAAGGTGATAAGTTGTTTAATAAAATTTTTGTGATTACAGGAACTTTGCCTAATTTATCCAGGGAAGAAGCGAAGAAAAAAATAATATCAGAAGGGGGCAGGGTAATAAGTTCAGTTTCCTCCAAGACAGATTTTCTTTTAATGGGTAATAATCCTGGGTCTAAATACAAAGAAGCCAAGAAGCTAAATATAAAAATAATAAATGAAAAAGAACTGCTGGGCTTAGTAGGAGAAAGTGTCTGATATTATTAAAAATCACCAAAATATGATATTCTTTGCTTATGGAAACTTTGGACATAAAAAAACTAGCTGATATTTCACACATAGAAACAGATGAAAAAGAGGTCAGCAAGACAAAGGAAGATCTTTCTTCTGTTTTGGATTATTTGGAGCAGATCAAAGAGGTAGACTTATTGTTTCCTGACAGCCAGAAACCAAAAGAAAAGTATTTCTTAACAAATGTAACACGAGAAGATCTTGTTACGAATAAAAAAGGATCTCAGTCTAAGGAGATACTTGAAAATGCTCCCGAAACTAAAGATGGATTTATAAAAGTTAAAAAAATTCTATAATATGGAGGCAGATATTAAAAACCTAACAATTGAAAAAGCCCACCGAATGTTGATTAATAAAAACATTAAGGTTAAAGACTTAGTGGGCATTTATTTAAAAGAGATAGACAAGAAAAACAAAGAACTAAATATCTTTATAGAAAAATATGAAGATATTGATGAGCAAATTAAAATAGCTCAAGAAAAAATAGATAATAATAATTATACTAAATTAACTGGTATTCCTGTTGCAATAAAGGATAATATATTGAAAAAAGGAGAAATTTCTTCATCTGGATCCAAGATGCTAGAAAGATACACAGCCACATGTGATTCTTTTGTTGTAAAAAACCTAAAAGAGCAAGGAGTTGTGTTTTTGGGAAGAACAAATATGGATGAATTTGCCATGGGCTCTTCAACAGAGAATAGTATATATGGACCAACCAAAAACCCAGTTGACACCACTCGGGTAGCAGGAGGATCTTCAGGCGGATCAGCAGCTGCTGTTTCTGCTAATATGGCTTTGTTTTCTTTGGGAACAGAGACCTGTGGGTCAATTAGACAGCCCTCTTCTTTTTGTGGTGTAGTTGGACTAAAACCATCTTATGGTCTAATCTCTCGTTCTGGGGTTATGGCCATGGGAAGCTCTTTAGATCAAGTTGGCCCTATGGCAAAAACAATAGAGGACATTGAGGTTATATTTAAGTCTATTTCTAAGTTTGATCCAGAGGATAGCACCTCTATACCAGAAGAAAAGAGAGCAAGGGAGGAAAAAGAAATTAAAAAAATAATAGGGGTCCCCAGAGAGCTTATGGATGAGAAAATAGAAAAAGAAGTTTTAGAAAACTTTAATTTAGTTCTAGAAAAATTAAAAGAAAAAGGATATCAGGTAAAAGATGTATCTATGCCAATACTAAAGTACTCACTTCCTGCATATCATATCCTGATGCCGGTAGAAGTGTCTAGTAATTTAGGTCGGTATGATGGAATTAAGTATGGATTTTCAAGCGAAGCTGATACCCTAAGTGAAGTTTATGGCAGAAGTCGCTCTATTGGATTTGGAAAAGAAGTTAAAAGAAGGATATTATTAGGTACTCATATACTATTAAATAATGATAAAAATAATTATTATGACTTAGCTCTTAAGGCAAAAGAGCAAATAAAAAATGAAATGAATAATATTTTTACGGAAGTAGATGTTCTTATTACTCCCACTGTGCCATTTTTGCCCTTTAAGATAGGGAACAAAAGAAAAGATCCAACCTCCATGTATGTAAATGATATTTTTTCTGCTCCAGCTAATTTGTCAGGAAGTCCTTCAATGTCTATCCCTTCAGGTTTTTCTAAAAACAAACTTCCTTTTGGTGTTCAATTAACCGCCCCCTTTCAAAGAGAGGATCTTTTGTTTACAATAGGAAAAGAGATAGAATTAAAATAATATTATGCCTACTACACCAATAGAAAACATTTTAACAAAAGGAACCATTAATCCAGTTTATCTTAATGTGGAGTATTTTTTCATAAAGATATTCAATTTCCTTGAGGGTGTGTGGAGTTTTATTGTAAGTCCTAGATTTTGGTATTTATTTAATAATGTTATCAGTGTAATCGCTATTTTTTGCTTAGTGATTATTATTTATTCTCTTGTAAGAATGTATGAATTAAAGAGAGATGAAAAGGAGGAAATGAGAAAAAAAATAATAGAAACCATTAATGGAGAAAAATTAAAAGATGAAAATGGAAACTATCGTTGGAATTATATATTAGGCTTAACAGAAAGTTTTCAGGAGTCAGATTGGAGGATTGCTATCTTAGAAGCTGACTCTTTACTAAAAGAAGCCTTAGATGAGAAGGGTTTTTCAGGAGAAACCCTAAGAGACTTATTAGAGTCAGCCAAGGACTCAGGTTTTCAGTTTTTAAACGATGCTTGGGAGGCTCATAAGGTTAGAAATCAAATTGCTCATGGAAAAATGGATTTTGACTTAACCCAAGTGGAGACAAGAAAAGTTATAAAAAAATATCAGAATTTTTTTGAAGAAATAGGGATAATTTAAAAAGCGGAGTTTATCCGCTTTTTTATAATATTTTACTCAATTTTTCTACTAAAACAGACCTAACGCTACTGTCTAACAAGACAGATCTGCTATAAAAATCTTGGCCGATTAATTTTGAATCAAAAACTATCGGACCATTGTTGTGAGAGTTCAACAATGGGTTATCAATTTGGCCAATATCTGCCAAGATAACTAACTTTGAATCTTCTCCTAGGCGAGTAGCCACACTTACCACTTCGTCATAAGTTAAGTTTTGCCCCTCGTCTACTATGAAAAAAGTATTTGGAATACTTCGCCCCCTAATGAAAGTTATCGGCTCAATTCTAATAGAACCATTTTTTCTGCAAGAAGAAATAAGATCTAAAGATTTTTTGTCCTTTTTCCCAATGACTGACAAATTATCTTCCATTCCCATCATAAATGGGTTGACTTTTTCACCTATGTCTCCTGGCAGGAAACCAATATCATTGTTGCCCCGTAGAGCGATTAATTTTCTGGTGTAACAAATTTTATCTATCCCATTATTAGACTTTAGTTCCCTTAAACCAACAGCCAAAGCTATCAATGTTTTACCAGTTCCTGCTTTACCAAAAGCAATAACAATTTGGATCTTGGGATCAAGAAGAGCGTCCATAAAAATAGCCTGCTCTAGATTTTTAGGTCTAATATTAGAAGCACTAATTTTATCTTCTTCCAAAAGATAATAATTTCCACCCCTATGTCTAGCAATTGTGGGAGATTGATCTTTTTGACAAAAAATGACCCCCTCGTTTTCTAAAACTGATTTTGTTTCGTTAGAAACAGGGATCTTTTTTTTAGTAAAAAGAGAAGCTAAGTCTTTATCGCTAAGGCAAAACTCTTTAGTTTTTTCATAAAACAACCTAGTGTCTTCTACTGAGTTATTTTTGTAATTCTCAGCCTTGAGTTTTAAAGTTTTAGCTTTTAGTCTTAGGGTTGTGTCCATTGAGACCAAAATGGTTTCCTCGTCTTTGAGCTCGTTACTGGTTAACTCAAAAACAATATTTATGATCTGATTATCCGCAAGATTTTTTTCCGGATATAGAACCTTAACCTTATCGTTGTATTTTTTGTGTCCAACGATTCGGATTAATCCCTTTCTTAAGGGGGCTCCTCCGTCAAAAAGCTTGTCATCAGGAAGAGAATCAAGGAAACGACTAGTTTCTCTTGCGTTGTAGTTAACAAGATCGTTTCCAGTCTTGAATTTATCAAGCTCCTTTATTGCTGGAGCTGGAATGATTAGTGTATTATCATCAAAACATTCCCACCAGTTTCTTACATGGAGTAAGATGTTGGTGTCTAGAACAAAGTTCTTTTTTTTCTTCATCTTATTTAGTTTTAAAAGTTTGTTATTTAACCTAAGGATACCTTTTTTTAGCGGTTCGGTCAAACTTGATAAAAGGGGGCAAGTGTGCTATAAAGTGATCAAAATAGAACTACTATGAAAAACAAAAATTTAGCTAATTTAGTTGAATCAGCTAAATTAGTAGGAGCTAGGCTGTATATTATTCAAAACATAGAAGTGGATCACTCTATTCCTTTGTTTGAATTGGTAAGAAGAAATGCTCCAACCACGGAAGATTATAGTCTTTCCCAGATAATTAAGGCTGATAATGATAACAACGTAGATCAGATTTATTTTTCTAATTTTGTTGGAATATGTTGGCCAAAAGACGGGGAGGGCAGTTTAGAAAAAGCTCTAATTTGGGCTAAAAAAAATAATCTAAAGAAAGCCAATGCAAGAGAATTGGTTTCTATTTGCAAGAATTTGTTTTACACTAGTGAGGACTTAAGCTTGCTGGATATTATTAAATTAGTGTCTACAAGCCCTTGGGGTGAAAAATACTTCTTTCTGCACATAGAAGGAACCAAGGATCCGTGTGTTTATTTTACAACGAAAGAAAAAATGAATACAGGGGACTTTTGGTTTTTATTTAGATTAAGGGATTAATTAAAGATTCAGACGAAACAAGCTGGATCTTTTTTTTAATTGAATTTTTTTTAATTTTTGATAAGATGTATATACCTTGTCGGTGTAGCTCAGTTGGTTAGAGCGTGGGACTCATAAGCCCAAGGCCGGAGGTTCAATTCCTCCCACCGACACATTTTCTTTTCAAAATAGATAAAATAAGTATAATGGAATAGGAAAGAATAATAGTTTTGATAAATAGAAATAAAATGCAGTCGTAGCTCAATTTCAGGAAAGAGAAACAGCAAGCACCCGCCCAGGCGGTAGTAAGGAAGAGAGAGTAACTTAAAATTAAAATAGAAATAAAATGCAGTCGGACAGCTCAACTCAGGTAAGAAACAGCGAGCACCCGCCCAGGCGGTTGTAAGACATGAAAAGTAATTTAAAATTAAAATAGAAATAAAATGCAGTCGTAGCTCAATTTGGTCAGAGCACCCGCCTGTCACGCGGGAGGTTGAGGGTTCAAGTCCCTTCGACTGCGCAACAAAATAATGAACCCAGAGCAGAGCTCTGGGTAATTATATTTTGTAGCAGAGAGGGACTTGAACCGATCTCCACACCCATATTTTTATTAAAAAATATAGGTGTGCAGACAGGTCCCCGTCAAACTGATATTTTCATTGTTATGCTTTTTTCAAATGAAAGTGTTTTTTTGAGCATACTCCGGGGATGCTTCCGGGTCTTTTCAATGAACTAAAAGCACAACAGGTAATAATGGAAATATAGGTGTGGGGATTTTCCCCTACGAACCCATATTTCCATTGCTTTTTGTGGCTAGATTCAATTTTCTCAAGGATAAAAAATCTCTTGGTGTAACAAGAGGTCCGGCCGTCCGTTTCGTTACCCCCACTACCCACTTCTAAGAATAAAGAGAAGTGGGTGTGCAGACGGGCCCCTTGTTTAATTCTAGTCTTGTTTTGTAAGGCTTAAAATAGGGATAAAATTTAAATCTAAAAATCAAAAATAACCCTTATTTAACAAGGGTCTATTTATACTCAAAACGTACGATCGTACAACTTGAGTATAGAATATAAAAAACCTAAAAACAAAACCGTCCTTGCGGACAGTTTTGTAATTTTGTTGCGGGACCTGGAATCGAACCAGGTTCTTAAGGTTATGAGCCTTACGAGACACCATTTCTCCATCCCGCGATATT
>CAZTAH010000004.1:0-27699 GCA_964611515.1 uncultured Candidatus Saccharibacteria bacterium
TTATGCTTTGACATAACCTAGATAAGTTACAATACTTGAGCCGCTTCCCAGACTTGAACTGGGGACCTTCGCTTTACAAAAGCGTTGCTCTACCAACTGAGCTAAAGCGGCATATTCTCTAATCAGAGTTGTTTTCGTATTCTTTTTTAATTTTTTCTCTCAATCTTCTTATCTTGAATTTTGATTCTATCTTAGCTTTCTTGAAAAATGCATTTTGATTTCTTCTCTTTCTTTGTTTTTTAAAAAAAGCTTTAACTTTCGGAAACTTACTGTTAATTATCTTTTTACTTTCCTCTATTAAAATAGTCCAGTACTTTACAACAATCAATATCACCCACTGAACTCCTCGTTTGATCCAATATAGCATAATTTTTTCAACCTGTCTAAAATAGACAACAGGCAAAAAGCTTTTTTCTTTTGGGGGTTTTTCTATCTTAGAATCTCTAATTCTTTGAGCTTGATGAAAAACCATTCCGAGCAGAAAAATCGTGGAAATTAAAAATATTATAACCATTAAGATCATTTTTTATATAGAAATATGAATAAAAGAGTCCAACTTTGCTTGATTGTCTAGTAGTAGTTTCTCTATAGACACATTAGGGTCTTTAATATAAGATTGATCCATTAAGGTTTGCTCTTTAAAATAAGCATTGATTTTTCCTTCTAATATTTTTTCTTTAATTTCTTCCGGCTTATCACTATCAGCTACTTCTTTTTCAAATACCTCTAATACCTTAGCTTTGTCTTTTTCGTCAATATCTTCTTTTTTAATATAAACAGGTTTCATTGCTGTAATATGCATAGCTAATTCTTTTGCCAACTCCTCACTCCCTTCAGACAAGGAAACAATGACCGCAGATTTATTACCGTGAATATAGTGATTGAGAATACTTCCTTTTATTTTTTCTATTTTACCTAATTCTATTTTTTCTCCAACTTTTTGAATTAAGGTGTTGATTAAATCAGAGGAAACTTCCTTCGCTTCTTCAACTCCTTTTTCAATAGCAATTTCTGCCAAATCATTAGCTAGTTTAATAAAATCTTCACTCCTGGCAACAAAATCTGTTTCTGAGTGTAAAGCAAGAATAAGGGCCTCGTCACCTTTTTGTTTAACTACAACTATTCCATCATTGGCACTCCTTTCTGCTCTTTTTGTGGCAGCACTTCCAGATGTTTTCTTTAATATAATAAGAGCCTTTTCAATGTCTCCACCTGCTTCTTCTAAGGCATTCTTGCACTGCATAACTGAAATTCCAGTAGCATCTCTTAATTCTTTAACTAATTCTGTTGTGATTTTTATAGACATTTTTATATAATCCCAAAAGGGATGAAATTAATTAGTAATCTCGCTTGGTTTTTTATTAAAAGCTTCTTTTATTTTGTTCAAGAAAAAACTAATGCTGGTAACAGATGCATCATTTCCTACTATAGGAAAATTAACTTCTTCAAGGTTGCAATCTGTATTGAGGATAGCAAAAATTGGAATTCCTATCTTGTTTGCCTCTGCCACAGCTGTATGTTCTTTTTTTGGATCCACCACAACTACAGCATCAGGAGTTTTCGTTAAACTAATTAGACCTTCAAAATTCTTGGACATGTCATTCATCTCTCTGTCTATTAGCAATCTTTCCTTTTTGGTGTATTTTTCAAAACCTCCACTTTCTTTTTGGTCTCTCATTTCTAGCAACCTAGCAATCCGTTTTTTTATTTCCGAAAAATTTGTTAAAGATCCCCCCACCCACCTTTCGGAAACATAAGGCATCCCTAAAGAGAGGGATATCTCCGTAATTTGCTGCTTAGCTTCTGGCTTTGTCCCCACAAAAAGAATAATTTTCCCAGCAAGTGTTAGAGATTTTATTTCTTCTAGTGCATTTGATAGTAAGGTTTCTGCTTTTTCTATATCTATTATATCTATGCCGTTTTTGGTCATAAATATATAAGGGCTAACTGATGGATGCCTACGACTCCTAGAGTATCCATAATGAACCCCTGATCTAAACATTTCGTCTATTATATTTTGTTTTTCCATTTTATGATTAATTATTTATCTTATTTTTAAATAAGATCTTTTTATAATATTCCGTTTTTTAGCATTCCAGCTTGTCTTTAATATATTTATAAGACTAATCTGACCTTGAGATCAGATCACGGAATGAGCTTTATAATATCAAAAAAAGCACTATTTTGCAAATGAATTAATTCTTTTATTCATCACTGTTTTCATCAGCCTCCTCTTCTTCATCATTCTTTATTAACCCTGGAGCCAGCTCCTCTATTTCTTCTATATTCTTAAAGCCACTCAAAACCTCTCCATTAATAACTAGAGCTGGAAGATTATCTGGAATTTTATAAATAGAAATCATTGCCTTTATGGCAGAGAGATCTAAGTTATAATCAAAAGAATAAACCCTTAGCCCTGGATATTTTTCTCTTAAAGTAGTTAGCACATAACCCTGTTTGGTGCAATCACTACAATTAGTATTTTTATAAAAATAAAGAATAGAGATATATTCCTGCCCACATCTTTCCATTATTTTCTTCATTAAAAGATAGTCTTTAATTTGTAAAATAGAGTAATATTTTTTTAAATTAATAACCTCTTCATTTTTAATCCCTATGTTGTCTTCACTGTAAGAAAGTTTTTCTGCCAAAGTGTTCAGCTCTGAAGATAAAACTGTACTAGAAGTAATGTCCTCGCAGGATAATTCTTCTAATAAAGAAAACTGAATCTCGGAAGATTGTAAATCTAAAGATATGGTATTCTCTATACTCTTAAGCTGCTCTATTCTTTTTTTATTCATAAACCCAGAAAACCACAGACCTGTTATAAAGATTGTAGCTGTTATAAAAAAAACAACTATATATGTTTTCCAGTCATTTTCTACTTTTTTTCTCATGTTGAACTACTAGCTTGCTCAACTTTTCTCTCTTGCGTCCAGCTAGACTCCTTAGAGACTATTGAGTTAAAAGAAGCCTTAAGCATCCAAAAAGGAGCAATTAAACTATATACTAATAAATAATACACAATAGAAAAAGAAAACCTGGCTTTATTCTCTGCCAATTTCCTTCCTATTAACAAAGAAGTCAAAATTAATCCATACATAAAAATGGAACTAATTATTATTGCTTTTGTGTTAAAAAAGAACCAGTCAAAATTAAAACTCTTAAAACTCAATAAATTAGTTAGACCAACTGTTTGGATTTGAATTATTTTATGATAAAGAAAATTGGAAAGATGATAGACAACATTAACAAATAAAAACACTACTCCAGCAACCCCTATTATTCCAGAAGGAAGTGTAAGCAATCCAACTGTTCCATATTTTTTTTTGAATAGTAGTTTTTTGTAATCTGTTAAATTTTTTATAAAACCATATATCCATCTCAGTCGTTGTTTGTACAGTTTCTTAACTGTATTAGGGGTAATTGTGTAAACATAAGCATCTGGACAATGGTCAATCTTATATCCGTGTTCTTGCATTCTTAATGCTATTTCTTGATCTTCAGTATTATGAGCTTTTCTATATGGACCCAATTCATCAAATACTTTTTTCTTGAAAATAGAAAAAGGTCCAGGCGTAACATGAATGCCTCCCTGAAAACCAAGCATTTTTTTATTATAAATAGACATATGATATTCTATTGTTTGAGCTTTTTGAATAAAGTTTTTTGGCTCATAGACTATTATCGACGGACAGACTGCCATCGTGTCTTTGTCTCTTTCAAAATATCCTAAAATTCTTTTTAAAGCTTGATCATGAACTAAAGAATCTGAATCTAGGCATCCAAAAAACTCTGAGTCTGTTTTTTCCAAGACTAGATTTAAGGCTGTGTGCTTCCCTCCATTTTCTTTAGTATATGAAAAAATATTTTCCCCATTATGAAACTCTTTAATAACATTCCAAGTGTTGTCCTTGCTTCCATCATCTATTAAAAATAATTTTAATTTATTTTTTGGATAATCTAGTCCTAATAATGAATTTACTGTCTTAGTTATAGTTTCTTCTTCATTGTAACAAGGAACAACTACAGTCACTGTTGGGTAGTGCTTAAGCTTTAAGTTTTCTGGATTTTTCACTATTTTCTTCCTCTTTTCCAAGAAAGTAACCAAAAAAAAGACCTGAATATAGACAGCAAAAAAGGAAAAAATGTAAAAAATTGTATAATAGGTGGATCCCATAACTGTGGCATTATATCATTATTAGCTTTATTTTTCAATGTTTTTTGCTAAGACTATATAATATGCTATAATTTGGTTTATAACTTTTATAAGTTATTTGTGTTTATTATAATATTAATTTGAGGCAAGAAAAACACAATGCTTGCTTCTTAAAAAAACAATGAAAAAAAATAAGAGCCAGCCAAAAATCCCTCTTTCGGTTGCTATCATAGTAGCTGGAGTTTTGATAATGATAGGAATTATTATTGCAGGAAGTTTTATCAAGACAAACAATGCAGAAAATAAAGAACCGGAAGATTTCTCTGGGGAACTTAGTGCTGATGAAGAAGAACAGGAATACATTTCTTACCTACTTAGTGTTTTGAAAACAGAGCTACCTGAGTGCTCTGAAGCTTTGGATATTTATACCTTTTGGGGAAATGTGAAAGAAAATTGGTCTTTCACAACAAGTACACCTTACTCTGTTATAGTTGGAAAAAATGGAGTAAAAACTGAAATGAGAGGAGCGCAACCTCCGGAAAAGATAAGAGAGTTAATTAATCAAGTAAAAGAAGGCGAGGTGGATAATCCTTATACAGGAGATATTGTAGCAAAAGAAGAAAACGACCGTATATTAGGAAACCCAGATGCTCCAGTCAAGATAATATCTTTTTCAGATCTAAATTGCTCTTATTGTGCCATGCTTCATGGATATTTGACTGACATAGTCTTAGAGTCAGAAGGAGAAGTAGCTTTAATTTTTAGACATTGCCCTATCTTAGGCGAGGATTCTTTAATTAAGGCCATCAAGTCTGAGTGTGCTTATCTAGAATCTGGACTAGAGGGATATTGGGATTTCATAGATTTTATGTTTGAATAAAAAAAATTTTTTAAGATATTACTTAATTAATAAAAAAAGCCGCTTAGCGGCTTTTTTTATTAATTCAAGTAGCTCCTTAGTCTTTGGATCTTTTCATCATTCCGTAATTTCTCATGAACTTTAGCTTCTATTTGTCTTATTCTTTCTCTGGTCACCCCAAAGTCTTGACCCACTTCCTCTAGAGTATGTTGAATTCCATCGTTTAAACCATACCTTAATTCTAATATTTTTCTCTCTTTTGGAGTCAATGTTTCCAAAACTTCTCTAATTTGATCAGATAAAATCCTTCTGGAAGAATCTTGATCTGGTCTTAATATTTTATCATCTGGGATAAACTCTCCCCTGGTTGATTTGTCATCATCATCTCCTATTGGTTGCTCTAAAGAAACAGTATCCTGATTTATCTGCTCTATAATATTTATTTTTGATATATCCATATCCATCTCCGTCGCAATTTCTTCTATGAGGGGCTCTCGACCCAGATCTTGGGACAGCCTCCTTACCACCTGCTTATATTTAGAAATAGTTTCCACCATATGAACTGGTATTCTAATAGTCCTGGACTGATCAGCCAATGCCCTAGTAATAGATTGTCTTATCCACCAAGTAGCATAAGTAGAAAATTTATACCCTTTAGTTCCATCAAATTTCTCCACCGCTTTAAAAAGACCCAAGTTCCCCTCTTGAATCAAGTCCAGCAATGTTAAATCAGGGCTTCTTCCTGCGTATTTTTTTGCTATAGAGACAACTAAACGAAGGTTTGCTCTTGCTAAAAGATTTTTTGCCTCAGCGTCTCCTTTTTCTATTCTATAAGCTAAATTTCTTTCCTCTTTGGCTGAAATTAACGGATATTGACCTATTTCTTTTAGGTAAATCTGAATAGAGTCATAAGAAGGAGTGTGTCTTGTGTATCTTAGTGCTATCTTTTCTTCCTCCCCATCTAGATCCAATAAATTTCCTCCTTCTAGCACATCTACCCCTGCATCTGAAAGCTTTCCATATAATTCCTCCAGAAAAACAATATCATTCTCTAAGTTTGGGAAAACTTTTATAATCTCATCATAGGTAATAAACCCTCTCTTCTTCCCCTTTTCAATCATTTTGTCTGCCTTTTTCTCTAACTCTTTCGCTTCTCTGAGTGCTTTTGGTCCAAGTTTTTTTGTTTTACTCCCAGTAGATTTTTGTTTTGGAGATGTCTTTTTTTCAGGCTTAGAAGCTACTCTCTTCGTGGCTTTAATTTTCTTTTTAGGCTCAGGAGTTTCTTTTTTTACTACAGTTCTGTTCGTCTTTTTTACCACTGGTTTCTTTTTAAGTGGTTTTTTTACTGTCTTCTTTTTCTCTTTAATGTCTGATTTTTTTATCACCCTAGAAGGAGTGATTTTCTTAGGAGAATACCTTGCTTTTTTAGCAACCTTGATAACCTTAGTTGTTTTTTTCTTGTCTTCTGTCTTTTTAGTAGGTTTTTTAGTTACACTCTTGTTTGAAGTTTTCTTTTTTACTGCAGTCTTTTTTGTGCTTGTGATTTCTTTTGGTTTTTCTTTTTTTGTTTTTTGAGACATAGGCTTATTTTAATCTTTTGTTTTTAATTTTTTCTATTTTGTCGACAATTTTTTGATAATTTATAATATCTTTTTCTATTTCTTTTTTGTCTTTTGTTTTTTCTTTTTGGTTAATTTTTACAAGTAAGTCATCTGCTATTTTTTTAAAAATTTCTTCTTCTAAGCTGTCAGTTATTTCTGTTAAATCTTTTATCAAACTATCCATCTTGTCTCCATACCACAACTCCGCCTCAAGGGATAATTGCTCATTGTAAGGCTCATATTTATCATAAATGGCTTTCATTATTTTAGACCCTAAGTCTTTTTCTATCTTGGACCTTAAAGAGCTTATTTTATCTTTTTTCTCTTTATTTAGTATTTCTGAAAAAATTATTCCAATATATCTTTTTTCTAGCTCTTCTTGCCTTGAACTTCTTCTTTTCTTTTTACTCTCATCTTTTTTTATAAAAATATTTTCTAAAGATTCGCTTTTTTGATACTTTTTAAAATCTTCACTAATAGCCGTTTCAGATATTCCTGTTTTTTTATAAACTTTATTTATATATGTGCTTAACTCCATAGAGCTATTAACCATCCTCAAAAAAGGAAAGATGTTTTCCTTTACTAATTGCCCTCTTTTCCTTAAGTCCTTATTTTCTTTTGTTATTTTATCTAAATGAAAATCAATAATGTTTACTGAGTTTTTAATAATATCCTTCCACTCTTCTTTGTCTTTTAATATTATGTCTGCTGGATCTTTTCCTTTAGGCAAAATGGCAATTTTAACTTGCATGTCTAAGGATAAAGCTATCATGGCTGATCTATCAGCTGCTCTTAAACCAGCCTCATCTCCATCAAAAGCAAAAACAATATTAGGAGATAGTCTTTTAATTAATCCTAAATTATTAACCCTGTCCTGACTATTTACCTCTGATTCAGTTAAAGCAGTTCCTGAAACAGCTACAGTATTAATAAAACCAAATTGATGAGAGAGAATAAGATCTAGCTGCCCTTCAACTATTATGGTAAAACCAGATTTTCTAATAGAGCCCTTAGCTTTATCTATGCCATATAAAACACTAGCCTTATTGTATAGTGGGGTCTCTGGGCTATTAATATATTTGGCATTTATAATTCCTCCTTCTTTCTTTTCCTCTAATATCCTTCCAGAAAAAGCTATTGTTCTTCCTGTAGAATCATTTATAGGAAACATAATCCTGTCTCTAAAACGATCATAATAATGATCTGAGCTCCTTCCCCCTGAGTCTTTTTTCTTAATAAGCCCTACTGTTAAAATATCTTCAGTCTTATACCCTTTTTTAATTAAGTGGTTAATTAAAGAATCCCAAGAGTTCAAAGAGTACCCTATCTTAAAATGATCTATACTTTTCTGGCTTAGCTCTCTAGATACAAGATATTTACTAGCAACACTCTTGTTCTTAAGATTGTCTTGAAAAAAAAGAGTAGCTTCTTCCATTATTTCATAATAAAGATCGTCCTTGCTTCTTTTTTTATTTTTATATTCAGTCAAATTAATCCCTGCTCTCTCTGCTAGGATTTTTAAAGAGCCCAAAAAATCTACTCCTTCAAATTTTTCTACGAAAGTAAAGATGTCTCCTTTGGCATTGCAGCCAAAGCAATAAAAAGTGCCTCTGTCTGGTGACACAAAAAAAGATGGGGTCTTTTCATTATGAAAAGGACATTTTCCTTTATAATTCTTTCCTGCTTTTTCTAGAGAAATATAAGAAGAGACAACATCAACAATAGAAAGCCTTTCTTTAATTTTTTGAACAGGTGAATTCATTTTATTCTTTTTTAAAACTTTAATCCTCCCAGCCTCCTTCGTCTTCCTCTTCTTCTTTAGATACTCCAAACCCAGTTCCTGCTGGGATTAATCCCCCTATTATAACATTTTCCTTTAGACCCCTCAGTTCATCTACCCTACCCTGAACTGCGCTTCCTATCAAGACTCTGTTAGTGTTTTGGAAAGAAGCAGCAGAGAGCCAGCTCTTAGTAGTTAGTGCTACTTCTGAAATCCCTAATACAACAGTTTTTCCTTCTGCCTTTACTCCTCCTTCTTTTTCTATTCTTTCATTTTCTTCTATCAATTCTATGTTTTCTACTATTTCTCCAGGTGAAAAAATAGAATCTCCTGAGTCTTTAATTTTCTTTCTGGAAAACATTTGTCTTATTATGACCTCTAAATGCTTACGAGAAATGGAAGCACTTTGTAGATCATAAACCTTATTTACTTCTTTCACTATGTAATCCTCTGCTACCTCTTTTCCTGCATACTTAAATATTTCTCTTATATCAGCAGACCCATCAGTCATTATGTCTCCCTTTTTAATATGATCTCCAACTTTTACATATATTTGATATTTTAGAGGAATTGAATATTCTACCTCATTACCCTTTTTCCCTCCTGCTTTATTACCAACCTTGAGGTCAGATAAAACTTTTACTATTCTTTCAGTATTGTTTTCTATTATATCCACAACTTCTCCGTCTGAGACAGAAATAGTTGCTGGGCTTTTTGGGGTCCTTCTTTCAAATATTTCCTCTACTCTTGGAAGTCCTGTAGTGATGTCCACATTTGCTACTCCTCCTGAGTGAAATGTCCTAAGTGTTAGCTGAGTTCCTGGTTCTCCAATTGCCTGAGCTGCAATTATTCCAACTGCTTGCCCCATCTCTACTAATTCATTTCTTCCTAGGTCCAATCCATAGCACTTTTGACATAGTCCGTGAATTGTCTCACATGTTAGAGGCGTCCTAACCACTGCTTCTGTGACTCCTTCTTTCTCTAAAAGAATAGAGTTTTCTTTATCAATAAGGTCCCCCTTCTTGAATAAAACCTTGCCATCCTTATTTTGAACATCTTCCGCTAGTGTTCGCCCAAATATATATTTAGCGAAATCCCCATCTACTGCTTTTACTTTTTTACTACTTTTTGTCCCACAGTCTTCTTCTGTCACAACTACATCTTGAGCCACATCTACCAATCTTCTAGTTAAATAACCTGCTTTAGCTGTATTTAAGGCAGTATCTGCTGTTCCTTTTCTAGCTCCGTGAGTAGTCACAAAGTATTCCAACGGAGTTAATCCTTCTATATAGGAAGGTATAACTGGAAAATCTAATTGCTCTCCTGAAGTATTGGTTATTATCCCTTTCATTCCACACATCTGTGTAAGCTGACTAACATTTCCTCTTGCCCCAGAGTCTATCAAGTTTCTAGTTGACCCATTTTCATCTAGGGTGTTAGGTATAGCCTTCTCTATTTCTTTTCTGGCTGATTCCCAGACTTCAATTATCTTCTGCCTTCTTTCTTCGTCAGACAATAATCCTTCTTCGTATTGTTCTTTTATTTCTTTTTCTAGTTTTTTATGATCTTCTACTATTGCTTCTTTCTCTTCAGGAGTTCTTACATTATCTAGGGCCCAAGTAATTCCTGCATAAGAAGAATAGTGAAAACCAAAATCTTTTATCTTATCTAAAATAGAAGGAGTTAGCTCTATTCCATATCTAGCTATGAGTTTCTCTACTAGAAGACTCATTTTTTTAACAGTCACAACATCTCCTATATACTTAAAATCATCAGGGAAAATACTATTAAAATATAATTTGCCTGCTGTTGTTTCAAACAATTCTCCGCCAAATTCTTCATACCTTTGACTTTCTCCTCCGTAAACCTTTATTTTAGCTCTTAAGGAAATTGCACCCAGCTCAAAAGCGGTAATAGCTTGATTAGGAGAAGCAAAAACCATTCCTTCCCCTTTTTCCCCTTCTACTTCTTTTGTCATCCAGTAGCAACCCAACACTATGTCTAACTTAGGGAAAACTATTGGGGAGCCATTTTGAGGATTAAGTAAGTTCTTATTAGAAGCTATATAGTCTCTTGCCTCCAGTTGAGCTTTTTCTGATAAAGGCAAATAGACTGCCATTTGGTCTCCGTCAAAGTCAGCATTAAATCCTGTACAGATAAGGGGGTGGATCTGAATAGCATCTCCTTCTATTAGAACAGGCTTAAAAGCCTGAATTCCTAAGCGGTGCAAGGTTGGAGCCCTGTTTAATAGAACATATTTTCCTTGTATAACTTCTTCTAAAATAGCCCAAACCTCTGGTATTCCTTCCTCTATTAAGCGATTTGCTCCTCTGATATTAAAAGCTAATTCAGTTTCTAGTATCTTGGATATAATAAAAGGTCTAAATAATTCTAGTGCCATATGCTTCGGCAAGCCACACTGATCTAGCTTTAGCTGAGGTCCAATTACAATCACAGAACGACCTGAATAGTCCACTCTTTTTCCTAGTAAGTTTTGTCTGAATAATCCTTGTTTTGATTTCAAATTATCTGACAAAGACTTAAGTGCTCTTTTTTGAGAAGCTGAAACAGCCCGAGAGCTACCTCTCCTGGCTATTGAATTATCCATTAAAGCATCTACGGCTTCTTGTAATATTCTTTTTTCATTTCTTAAAATAACCTCTGGTGCTTCTATTTCAATTAATTTCTTTAATCTATTATTACGATTTATCACTCTTCTGTATAAATCATTTAAGTCTGAAGTAGCATGCCTGCCTCCATCTAGGGCTACCATAGGTCTTAATGCTGGAGGGATTACAGGTATGGCAGATAAAAACATCCACTCTGGTCTTATGTTAGACCTAATCATTGACCTAAGAAGAGAAAGCTTTCTTTCTAACTTTGCTCTTTCTACACTGGAAGCCCTATCTATCTGCTCTACCGTTTCCTTTTCAGCTTCCTCTAGATCTATTTCTTTAAGTATGGAATATATAGCCTCTCCTCCTATGGTAGCATCAAAACAACTTCCATATCTTAAGCCATAATGATGGTAAGCAACTTCACTTAGGACCTTTCCAGGATATATCTCACTTATCTCTCTTTTTGCTTCTAATAATAATTGTTTTAGCTTTTCTTTATCTTCTTCATTTTCTGTTACTTTCATCTTAGACCTAAATTCACTTTCTAGGTTTTTGACAATTTGCTCTTTTTCTTCTGGGTAAATCTTAGAAACAATATATCCTGCAAAATAAATAACTTTCTCTAGGTCGCTAATGGAAATATTCAAAAGAATAGACATCCTTGAAGGAACTCCTCTCAAAAACCAAATATGAGCAACAGGACTAGCTAGCTCTATGTGACCCATTCTTTCTCTTCTAACTATGGAGCGAGTCACTTGAACTCCACATTTTTCACAGATAATATCTTTATATCTAATCCTCCTGTATTTTCCACAATAACATTCGTAGTCCTTTTCTGGCCCAAATATTCTTTCGTCAAAGAGCCCATTTCTCTCTGATCTTCCAGTTCTGTAATTAATAGTCTCTGGCTTTGTAACCTCTCCAAAAGACCATCCTCTAATAGTGTCGGGAGAAGATAATTTTAGAGAAATTGCATCAAAGTTTGTTGTATCAAATGTTTTCATAATATTTTAAATAATATTAATTATTTTTAGATTTTTTAATTAGCTCCACATCCAATGCCAATCCTCTTAAGTAATTCAATAAAACATTAAATGAAGCAGGTATATTGGGCTCCCCCATAGGATTACCTTTTATGATGGCATCAAAAGTCTGAGAACGACCCATTATATCATCAGACTTAACTGTTAACATTTCTCGCAAAGTATAAGCGGCTCCGTGTCCCTCTAGCGCCCAGACCTCCATCTCTCCAAATCTCTGACCTCCTCCTTGTGCTTTTCCTCCTAGTGGTTGCTGTGTAATTAAAGAGTATGGACCTATAGACCTCGTGTGTAATTTATCCTCCACCATATGATGAAGTTTTAATAGATACATATAACCAACAGCTATGTCTTGGTCAAAAGGCTCTCCTGTTCTTCCATCATACAGAGTTACCCTACCATTTCTTGGAAGACCAGCTTTCTCTAGCTCATCTTCTATCTCAGGGATAGAAGCAGAAGAAAATGGGGGCACTATGGCCTGATAATTAAGAGTGTGAGCCGCATACCCTAGGTGCATTTCTAATATTTGACCTAAGTTCATTCTGGACGGAACTCCTAATGGAGTTAAAATCATATCAATTGGTGTCCCATCAGCCATAAATGGCATTTCCTCTTCTGGTAAAATCGTAGAGATCACCCCTTTGTTTCCATGCCTACCAGACAGCTTATCCCCTACTGCTATGTTTCTAACTTGGGCTATTTCTACTATTATTCTCTTTAAAATTCCTGACTCTAAATTGTGACCTGATTCTCTTGAAAAAACTTTCACCCCTATCACTCTTCCTCTTTTTCCGTGCTCTAGTCTTAAGGATGAATCTTTAACATCTCTTGCTTTTTCTGTAAAAATTGACCTTAACAATCTTTCTTCTGGAGTTAATTCTGTTTCACCTTTTGGTGTTATTTTTCCAACTAAGATATCATTTTCCTTGACCTCTGCTCCTACTACTACTATACCGTCTTCATCTAAGTCCTTTAATCTGTTTTCTCCAACATTAGGAATATCCCTAGTAGTAATCTCAGGGCCTAATTTAGTATCTCTAACATTACAAACAAACTCAGAAACATAAACACTTGTGAACTTACTTTCCTTTACCAATTTTTCAGATAAAATAATAGCATCCTCATAGTTGGCTCCACTCCAAGACATAAATCCAACTAGTATATTTTGACCAAGGGCAATTTGTCCATCTACTGTAGTACTAGCATCTGCTAATAGGTCTCCTTTTTTAACCTTATCCCCAATTTTCACACTAGGTCTTTGGTGAAAAATTGAGAAGTTATTAGTCCGAGAAAAAGTGGTTAAATCATAAGTATGATCCTTATTTTTTTCATCTTTTACTATAATCTTATTAGCGTCTATGTAGGAAACAACTCCATTTACTCCAGAGACTATTAGTCTTCCTGAATCCCTGGCAGCTAATCCTTCCACCCCCGTTGCCACCAAGGGTGCTTCCGGCTTAACACAAGGCAATGCTTGTTTTTGCATGTTAGATCCCATTAGAGTCCTGTGAGCATCATCGTGTTCCAAGAAAGGAATAAGAGAAGTAGCTAAAGAGAAAGCCTGGTTGGTTACCACATCAACTAGGTCAACCTCCTTTTTAGAAATAATTCCTGGTTCTGTTTTTACTCTGGCCTCTACTTCATCATCTAATATATTTCCCTTATCATCTATTCTGACTCCGGCGTGAGTAATGTTATATGACTCCTCTTCTAGGGCATTCAAGTAAACTACCTCTCCTGTAACTTTTCCATTTTTAACTTTTACATAAGGAGTTTCTATGATTCCAAATTCATTTATTCTTGCATAAATAGCTAAGTGCAATATCAATCCAATGTTTGGGCCTTCTGGAGTATGGATTGGACAAACTCTACCATAATGAGAAGGATGAACATCTCTTACCTCTAGTCCTGCTCTTTCCCTTGTTAGCCCTTCTGGTCCTAGTGCAGATAAAGTTCTTAAGTGCTCCATTTCTGATACCACATTTTCTTGGTTCATAAACTGGGATAATTGATTGGCGGTAAAAAATTCTTTTATCCTAGCTTGTAGCGGTCTCTGGTTTATTATTTGTATAGGTAAAGTAGTAGAAGAGTCTATTGTAGACATATAGTTTTGAACATTTCTTTTGATTTGAGACATCCCTGTTCTAAACTTCTTCTGAAACATTTCTCCTACATATCTAACTCTTCTTAGTCCTAAGTGGTCTATGTCATCTGCCTGAGCTTCTGGATTGTTATTTAAAGAAACTATATTTTTAATTATAGTAACTACATCATCTGAAGAAACTGTTCGTCTTTCCAGTTCTTTTTTGTCCATCTTTTTATCAAATCTTTGGTTAAATCTATATCTACCCACAGGAGAAATATCATATCTTTCAGCTGAAAACAAAGAAGAGATGAATTCCTCAGCTCCTTCTGGTGTAGCCAAGTCTCCATCTCTTAGTCTTTTATATATCTCCACAAAAGAGTCTCCCCTGTTCTTAGAAACATCTTTTTCTAAAGTAGCCTTTATTGTTTCCATTGAGTCCTCGTCATCTTTAAAAGCATTCAAAATATCTTTTTCGGTCTCTAATCCAAGTGCCCTTAAAAGAGAGGTGATAGCAAACTTTCTCTTCTTGTCTATTCTTACATATATGGCTCCATCAGTATCTGATTCTATTTCTATCCAAACTCCTCTTGCTGGGATTATTTTTGCCCCAAAATATCTTTTATTCTTAATTTCTAGCTCTGTGAAAAACACTCCGTAACTTCTGGATAACTGAGGAACAATCACTCTTTCCACCCCATTAATAATAAAAGTTCCGTGATCTGTCATCAGGGGAACATCGGACATAAAAATTTCTTGCTCTTTTGTTGTGCCAAGTGCTTTATTTAAAAGCCTAACTCTGGCAGTTAGAGTTCCTTCATAAGTAAGTTTATTTATCTTTGTGAACTCTTCGCTGTGCTTTGGTCCAGATAGATTAAAAGAAACAAAATCTAGCTGGAATTTTTTCTCATAATAATCATTGATGGGAGAAAATTCTTCAAAGATCTCCTTTATTCCTTCTTCTATTAACCAGGTAAAAGAATTTAACTGATCTTGTATTAAGTTAGGAAATGGTATTAGGGGTTTTTTATATTTAGAAAAATATTTTTTTTCTAAAGTATGATTTTTGTTCATAAATTTAGTATAAAAAAACAAGACCCAGGCATCACTCCTCGTATAAATACCTTTAGAAAATATGGGTATTTATAATAATTATTTATTTATATAAAAATAAAAAAACTAAGGGCCTTAGTCCTTATTGTTAAAGTTATAATTAAATTTTATTAATGTTAAACACAAGTTTAATTAAAGAAAACTAGAGATTGAATACCCATAACTCAATCTTTCAATCTGGCAAGAATTATATATTGTTAAATGATTTTTGTCAACTAAAGTTTTCCACAAAGAAAAACGACTTCTTGCTCTATTTTTAACCGATATCTTAAGGTTGGTTTTTTTTCCAAAGATCTATTTCTTTATGATTGCCTGAGAGTAGGACCTTGGGCACTCTATAGTTTTTATTTTTATATTTTAAAACTTCTGGTCTAGTATAAACCTCCTTACTAGAAATTCTCTCCTCCTCTCTAGATTCAAAATTTCCCAACACTCCTTTTATTTGGCGAGAGATAGAATCTATTAAAACCATAGCGGGCAACTCCCCTCCTGTTAAAACATAATCTCCTATAGAATACTTTTTTGTTCTCAGTATCTTATCCACTCTAGAGTCAATCCCTTCATATCTACCACAAATTAAAATAATATCTGTATATTTTTTAGAAATACTTTTTGCTGTTTCAGTGTTAAATTTTTCTGCCCAAGGAGAGAAATTAATTGTTAGTATTTTTGGTTTTTTCCCTTTACTATTAGATGGAAACTTTGAATATTTTCTGTTTATCTTAGACTTAACATCCTCTACTGCTTTTATTATTGGTTCAGCCATCATTACCATTCCGGGGCCTCCCCCATAGGGTCTTTCATCTATCTGGGCAGAAATATTCCCATCTGGCCACTTTTTTTTATATTTTCCTGTTACAAATTTTCTAGGATTTACAAAATTAACTTTAATTAGTTTTTCTTTCTTGGCTCTACCCAAAATAGACTCTTCTAAATAAGAATTGAACATTTCTGGAAAAATAGTAATTATGTGGAAATTCATAAGCTTATTATATATAAACTAAAACACAAAAGAAACTCGGATCTGATTATTTCTGGAAAAAGAAAAAACCTAGACAAGGTCTAGGTTTTTCTCTTTAGAAATTATATTCCTTTTAGATCTTCCAATGCTTCGTCTACTACCTTTGTAGATTCTGATTCTTGAGGCTGAGAAACCTCAGAAGGTTGTTCTTCACGGCCTCCCTCTGGTTCATTTATTTTTAAATTAACACGAGCATTATTCTTCATTCCTATCACACGAAGAAGTGTGCGGATTGCTTTTGCTGTATTACCTTGTCGCCCTATAATTTTTCCCATATCTGCCCTATTGACAGTCATGGTCATTAGAACTCCCATCTCATCAACCGTTCGGTCGATTTTAACGTCATTGGGATTATCTACCAATGCCTTAACTATATATTCTAAAAATGCTTTATCGTCTGCCATAATATATTTAATAACGTTATTCTTAATTTTAGTAGCGTATCGACTGCAAACTACTTTTCTGATTGTAGCATAAAGCTAGAGAACATTGCAAAGAAAAAAACCTCATTATTGAGGTTTTTATTCTTCTTTTTTTTCTTCTTCTGCTTCTTCTTTTTTTTCTTCCTTAGGCTCTTCTGTTGTCTCTTCTTTTGTTTCCTCTTTAATTTCTTCTTTTACTTCTTCCTGTTTCTCTGGTTTTGCCTTCTTTGGTTTAGTTGGGCTTTTTTTAGGCAAAACATTTTTCTTTTTTCCTTCTATAATTTTTTTATCAACCAAGAAATTATATACAGTATCTGATGGTTTTGCTCCAACATTCATCCAGTATTTAATTCTATCGTCTTTTAAAATAATTTCCCCTTTTTTTACATCATATGATCCTAAGATCTCTTTAAACTTTCCACTTTTTGCGGCATTTTTAGAATCAGTCAAAACTACCCGAAAAGCCGGATTATTTTTTCGCCCTGTTCTCTGTAATCTTATTCTTAACATGTTGAGAATATTATCACAAAGATTAGATAACGGCAACCCCCACACTAATATCTCCACATCTAATGGAGATATTGGTGTGGGGGTAACCAAACTGACGGCCGTCCGTCTTGTTACACCAAGCAACCAATACTCCAGTTTACACAACACAAGACCTTTACACAGGACCGTCCTGTGTAAAGAGAAAAAAGAGGGTACACAGGACCGTCCTGTGTGCAGGGCGGTCCTTGGTCTAGGACGGTCCTAGTGTTATAATCAGCAAGTGAAAAAGTTAAATACAATAGAGGGGGTTATTAATATCTCCCCAAAAGGAAAAGGATATTTTCGCCCTAAAGATTCAGATGTAGTTGTTGAAATAGAGCATAATTTCTTAAAAACTGCCTGCAATGGAGACATTGTTTCTGTTTTTATTTTTCCGAAAAAAAAATATGATACCCCGCAAGGAGAGGTCATTAAAATTATTCGTCGTTCAAAAGTTGGTTTTGCTGGAGTTTTAGAAAAAAAAGGAGACACCTTTATGTTAGTGCCGAGTGACTTTAGAATGTACTCTAATATTATTATCCCAAAAAATAAATTAAATGGAGCTAAGACTGGAGACAAGGTATTTGGATTAATTACCAGTTGGCCAGATATGCAAACCCCCCCACTTGGAGAAATAAATAAAATACTTGGAAAACCAAATGAAAATGATGCCGAGATGGAAGCCATTGCTTTAGAGAAAGGTTTTGATTCTGTCTTTCCAAAAGAAGTAATGAAAGAGGCTGACAAAATTTACCACTCTGGAATTACAGACAAAGATATTAAAAATAGGAGAGATTTTAGAAAAACAAACACATTTACGATTGACCCAAAAGATGCTAAAGATTTTGATGATGCTATTTCTTTTTCTAAAATATCAGACAATTGTTTTGAGGTTGGTGTTCACATTGCTGATGTGTCCCATTATTTATCTAGAGGAGGAGCTATTGATAAAGAAGCAAGAAAAAGAGGGACTTCTGTTTATCTGGTGGACAGAACAATCCCAATGCTTCCCCCTCAATTATCAAACGATCTTTGTAGTCTAAAGCCCAAGGTGGACCGCTTGGCTTTTTCTGTAGTTTTTAAATTAAATAAAGATGGTCAGGTTTTAGATAAATGGTTCGGAAGAAGTATTATTAATTCCAAAAAGAGATTTGTTTATGAGGATGTTGATAAAATATTAAAAAACAAAAATGGCCCCTTCAGTGAAGAATTAATTATTCTTGATAAGTTGTCTAAAAAATTAGCCAAAAAGAGAATGGACAAGGGGGCCATAGTGATAGAACAGGATGTTGTTAAGTTTAACCTTGATAAAAATGGCTACCCTCTTTCTATTACCGTAGAAGAAAGAGGTCAAGCTAGTAAGGTTATTGAAGAATTTATGCTTTTAGCTAATAGATTGGTGGCTGAAACTATTTCTGATAAAAAAAGACAGAAAAAATTTGGAGTATTCTTGTACAGAATTCATGATTTGCCTGACAAAGAAAAAGTTTCCGACCTTAAGTATTTTCTAAAAAAGATTGGTTTTAAGATAAATTTAGACAAAAATAATCTTTCCGCTAAAGAGGTAAACAGTTTAATGAAAAAACTAGAAAAACATCCTCTTAAAAACTCTATTGGAAATATGATAATTAGAACGATGGCAAAAGCAGTTTATTCAACTAAGAATATTGGGCACTTTGGTTTAGGTTTTAGATTTTATACTCATTTCACTTCTCCAATTAGAAGATATCCGGACATAACTGTCCATCGTTTATTACAAGAATATTTAGAAAAGAAAAGGATAGATAAAAAGCACTGGGCAGATTATGAAAAAATAAGCATGGAATCCTCACTTAGAGAAAAAGAAGCAATTGAAGCAGAAAGAGGTTCAATTAAATACAAACAAGTAGAATATATGTCTGATAAAATTGGACAAAAGTTTGAAGGAACTATTACTGGAGTAACTGATTGGGGTTTATTTGTGGAAGAAGAAAACACTCGTTGTGAAGGGTTAATTTCCATTAGAGATTTAGGTAATGATTATTTTGTTTTTGATAAAAAGGGAATGTCTGTTGTTGGTAAGAAGAAAAAGCAAAAATATACAATAGGTGATAAGATTAAATTTAGAGTAAAAGAGGTTAATCTTAATAAAAAAACAATAGACTATGAATTGATATGAAAAAATCTTATATATTTATTTTAATAATCTTACTAGTTTCCTTTTGGGGAATTCCTCATATTATAAAAAATAATAGGCAAGATAATAATGAAGGAGTAGGCAGGTCAAGAATAATTAACTTTCTGAAAAAGGAAGAACCGATCACTAAGGTTTATTTTGTTGGTGACATCATGCTGGCTCGCGGAGTAGAAAGCTCTGTGAATAAAAACTTTGGTGGTGATTTTTCTAATTTATTTAAAAATGTTCCAGAGTTAAAAGAAGCAGATATTTTATTTGGAAATCTAGAAGGACCTATTTCTGATAAAGGAAATAATGTGGGAAGCATATATTCTTTTCGCTTTAATCCTTTAGTTCTACCTGCCCTAAAAGAGATAGGTTTTGATGTTTTGTCTTTTGCCAATAATCATATTGGAGATTGGAATATTAAAGCCTTTGATGACACCCTGGTTAATCTTAAAGAAAACAATATATCAGTAACAGGAGCTGGGGAAAACAAAGAGGGAGCTGAGAAGCCAGCCCTTATAGAAAAAAACGGAATTCGTTTTGGTTTTTTAGGATTTTCAGATGTGGGGCCTAATTGGCTTGAGGCGAAAGAAAATTCTAGCGGTATTTTATTGGCTAGTGACCCAAACTATGAATCAATTATTGCCAATGCAAAAGAAAAATGTGACTACTTAATTGTCTCTATTCATTTTGGCGAAGAGTATGAACCCAAACATAATAAAAGACAAGAAACCCTAGCTCACTCAGCAGTTGATGCTGGGGCAGATTTTATAATAGGACATCACCCTCATGTTGTACAAGATATAGATTATTACAAAGAAAAACCTATTGTTTATTCCTTGGGAAATTTTATTTTTGATCAACATTTCTCAAAAGAAACTATGAGGGGCATGGTCTATATGTTAACCTTTAAAGGCAAAGAATTAATTAAGGAAGAAAAAATGATAAGTATATTAAATAAACAATATCAACCAGAAGGATTATTCAAGGAAGATGAAATTCAAGACATAGAAGAAGTAATTTATTCTACTTGCCCTAAGCCAGATAAGGAATATGCCGATATGAAACTCCTTAACCTTGGAAGAAATATTTCTTTACCAGAACTAAATTATGTCCCTAAGAACTTGGTGAAACTAGACTCTAGTGTATCAGTCAGACAAGATATTTGCCTAACTCAAGAAACAAAAAAAGCATTAGAAAAAATGATACTAGCAGCAGAAAAAGAAGGGTTAAAAATTAGAGTTACTTCAGCTTTTAGGGATTTTAATTATCAAAACAATCTTTACCAAAACGCCCTAAAGCATAATCCTGATCCAGAAAAATCAGTCGCTAAGCCCGGACACTCAGAACACCAACTAGGAACAACAGTTGACCTTTCAGGTTCTTCTATTAGTTTTTCTTCTGCAGTTTCATCTTTTGATAGTACAGTTGAAGATTTATGGTTAAGAGAAAATGCTCATCTTTTTGGTTTTGTAATGAGCTATCCTTATAGTAAAGATGATATAACAGGCTATAAATATGAGCCTTGGCATTATCGTTACCTGGGAGTAAGTTTAGCTAAAGAGATTAAAGAATCTGGATTAACAATTACAGAATACCTTTCTCTAAACTAAGATTACTTGGCATAAGTACTTGCCTCTTCAAGCTTAATAGAAAGAAGCTTGGACACTCCTTCTCCACTCATAGTAACCCCATACAAGACATCTGCTCTTGTCATTGTCTCTCTGTTATGGGTAACTATTACTAATTGAGAATACTTGGATAAACTCTCCAGCAAGTTTCCATATTTTTTAGAATTGGCTTCATCTAGAGCTGCATCTGTTTCGTCTAAAACTAAAAATGGAGGGGGGTTTACCTGAGAGATAGCAAAAAGAAGAGCAATAGAAACAAGAGACCTCTCTCCCCCTGAAAGCATATGCAAATCTCTTACTTTTTTCTGCGGAAGATTAACATTTATCTCTATTCCCCTTTCAAAACCAAATCCCTGATCTTCATCTTCTTCTGCTTCTAATTCTAATAAAGAATCTTTCTTTGACCTTCCGTGCTCCATAGTTATAGACAGAAATGCTCCACCGCCACCAAACATCAAGACAAAGAAGTCTTGAAACTGCTTATTTATGTCCTCAATACCTTGTTTGAACTCTTCGTCTAGTTTTTTCCTTAATTCTGCTATTAAAATGTTCAAATCTTTAATACTCTTATTCAAATCGTCTAGCTCCCTCTTTAAAAATTCATCTCTCTCAACCGTTTCTTGATATTTACTTACAACATCTTCTCCTGTAGCAGACCCCGCGTCTTCTATTTTTATCTTTATTCTTTCTATTTTTTTCCTAAGATCTTCTTGCTCTGTCCTGTTAATTTCTTCCTTGTACTCTATTTGAGCAAAGGAAACAATTTCTCGTCCTATTAGAACCCCAGCCTCTGTTAGCTCCATTTCTAGGGCATTTTTAATAGTAACAAGTCTTTCTTCTTCATAATGAAGAGAGGTTAAAGCTGTGTCTATTTCTCCTTTTTTCTTTAGAAGTTCATAAAAAACTTTCTCTCCTTCTTTGTATTCATCTAACTGCTCTTTTTCTTTTAACTTTAAGTCCTGAATAGCGTGTCCCATTTCTTCTGTTTCTTTTTCTATTTCTTCTTTTTTTATAAGAAGAGTTTCTCTTTTTTCTATCATCTCCTTATAAGAATTGTCTTCCTCCAGCCTAAAGTGATCTTTTCTGTTTGGCTTATTGTAAAATTCTATAATGCTAGATTTTAAGTTTTTTAATATAACTATAATTTTATCTAAGCTCTCTTCTTTAAGAGCTTTATTAATCTGGCTATCTATAGAAAAAATTAAATCTCTCCATTCTGCTTCCCCTCTAACACCAACCTCTTCTTTTTCATTTTCTCTACTGCTCTCTAGTCCCTCTATTATCCCCTCTATTCTTCCAAGGTTTCTCAATAGCTCGCTCTTTTGGTTGGACAAATCTAGCTTCCTTTCTTCTAGTTCTTTAATTTCCTTGCTCAGTTCTTCTCCTTCTCTGTTCTCCTCTTTTATTTTTTCCTGTTGACTAATTTTTAGATTTAATTCATTTTCTTTTTGTTTTAAAAGTAGTCGTTTTTCACTTAATCGCCCTGATTCATATTTAACAAAAGTAGCTTCTTTTGATAAATAAGCTCTATATAGTTCTCTTAGCTCCTGCCTCATTTGTTCTGATTTTTCTATAACTTGAACCTGCTTCTTTAAAAAATTCAAATGGGGAGCTATCTCTCTTCTCAGAGATTGAACCTCTTTCATGTTTACCAATGTTCTCTCTAGTCTTTTTTCTGATTCCTTTATTCTATATTGATAAACCCTTAAACCAAGAGCATCCTCTATCATGCTTCTTCTTTCCTTACTAGAAGCACTCAATATTCTGTCTGCTTCTCCTTGAGAAATAATATGGTGCCCAGAGCTACCAATATTTACTGACGCCAATAAGTCCACTATATCCTTAAGCCTAACCTCTGTTTGATTTATAGAATACCTATTAACTCCATCAGCAAAAACCTCTCTACTAATTACTATTTCGTCGTAATCCAAAGAAATACCTGATCCGCTATTAGAAAAAGAAAAAACTTTATCTGAATTATCTAAAACGATAGAAACTAGGGCCCTGCTAGATGAAGGAACAAAACGAGATCCCTTAAAAATAAGATCAATTCCTCCTTTCCCCCTAAGGGATTTCATTGATTGTTCTCCTAATGCAAAACGAACAGCCTCAACTATATTAGATTTTCCGGATCCATTAGGTCCAACTATGGCTGTTATTGGAGAATCAAAAGTAATTAGGCTTTTTTTACCAAATGACTTAAATCCTATTAGTGAAATAGATTTTAATCTCATCCTATATTAATCTAGCCACCCTTTAACTTCTAAAGCCTTATGGGCTGCTTCTTGCTCTGCTTCTTGTTTAGATCTCCCTTTTCCTTCTGCTATACAATCTTCATCAAAGAAAATTCCTACCGTAAAATACTTGTCATGATCTGGTCCTGTCTCATTTAATACTTTATAAATTGGAGTAACTCCCACATGCTCTTGAGCTTTTTCTTGAACCAAACTCTTTCCGTCTCTCCAGAGTTTTTTTGTAACTATTTCATCTATTTTATGAAATAGGTTTTTGGCAATAAAATCACGAGCTATTTCATAACCCAAATCTAGATATATAGCACCAACATAAGCTTCAAAAGTATTGGCTAAAATATATCCGCGAGCTTTTCCGTTATCCTTAGACTCTCCTTTAGATAACAATAGGTAATCATTCATTCCTAACGCTCCTGCTATCTCCCCTATTATAACTCCATTTACTAAAGAGGAACGATAAGCAGTAAGTTCCCCTTCGTCTTTTTCCTTGTATTTATTAAATAAATAATCAGTTATTACTAATTCAAGAACAGCGTCTCCTAAAAACTCCAGTCTTTCATTATGCTGAAGCCCCAAGCTCATATTTTCATTAATATAAGAACGATGAACAAAAGCCTGCTCTAATAGTTTTTTATTTTTAAATATTATCCCTGTTTTTTTCTCAAATTTTGAAAAGTCTATTTCTTGTTTCATATTTTTAATCCTTACTTAAAATTTCTATAGTTTTGGTTAATAGGGGTATCATGTTTTCATACATTTTCAGATTTGTAATCTCAGAAACCGGAAACCATCTTGCGTCATCTAGTCCCCCCGAATCCCTATTTAAACTCATTTCTTTATAATCAGATTCTGCTAAGAAAAAAGTAGCTTGTTTTCTTATTCTTCCTTTTTCTGGATGACTGGCTATGTATTCATTTCTTCCTAGCAACTCTTTAATCTCTATGTCTAGGCCTAGTTCTTTTTTAATCTCTCTGATGGCTCCCTTTTCCTCATCTTCATCTTCTTCTATTCCACCTTTAGACAAGGTCCAGTAACCGAAAACATCATGAACAAAACCAAGATATAATTCTCCCTCATGATAAGAATAAATGACAGCTCCTGCTTTTTTTTCTGTTGGTAAGCTTTTTATGTCTACTTCTATTTTATCTTTTTTCCCTTTGCCTTTCTCGTCTTTCCCTGGTTCTCCCATTTCTCTGTAAACCCCTCCCAAAACCCCATTAATAAATCTACTGGAATTTTCTCCGCCAAAACTCTTGGCTAATTCAATAGCTTCATTAATAGCAACCTTTGGAGGCACTTCTTTTCTACTCCCAAATAGTAGTTCATACAAACCTATTCTTAAGACATTACGATCTACAATAGAGATTTTATCTATTGGCCAATCAGGAGCGGCTTTTTCTATCACTTGATCTATAGTTTCTTTTTTGTCTATAACCCCAGTTAATAATTCAGACATAAACTCTAAGTTACTGAGGCCGGGAGCGAACTCTTTCACCACTCTCTGCAGTATTTTACTGGGATCAGGGTCTGGGTATACTTTAAAATCCCACTCAAAAAGTGTTTGAAGAACTATTGATCTTGAAAGGTGCCTATTTGCCATAATAAAAATCTAGCAACTAGGAATTGGCTGTTAATTAATATTAAAAGCTAATTCTTAGGGGCTATTTATTTTTCTCTTTTTTCTTCTCTGCCTCCTTAACCACATCTACAACTTTTCGCCCTCTATAATGCCCACAATTTGTACAAATAACATGGGTCTCTTTTGGAGCCTTACAATTAGAACAAAGGCCTAAAGCCTTAGGCTTTAGTGCATGATGTGATCTTCTATTCCTCGTGTGGGCACGAGTGTGTCGCATTCGTACTACCATACAAATAAGTATACTGATTTTAAAGCAAAAAGCAATAAACTTGTCTTTTGATATGATTAATAGTATTATTTTAACAGCGAAGATTGTTATAGCTACCAACTATAATTCTTCTAAAAAGAACTCTGATGAGCTAATTCGCTGTCAAAAAAGAGAAAAAAGTCGGGTGGAACCGCGGTTAGAATCGCCCCGATAGAAAAATATTAATATTTTTCTATCGGGGCGATTGTTAATTTAAGTCTTATTAAAGTTTTAATTATTTAAAAATATGGAAAAAATAGAAAAAACTCGTCACTCTCTAGCTCACCTTTTAGGAGCCTCGGTTTTAGAACTGTATCCAGGGTCTAAAATAACCATAGGTCCAGCCATTGAAAATGGTTTTTATTATGACATAGATGTTGAGGGAAAAATTACAGATTCTGATTTGCCTAAAATAGAAAAAAAGATGAGAGAGCTTTTGAAAAAATGGAAAACTTTTGACAAAAAAATAACTACAAGAGAAGAAGCCTTGGAGATATTTAAAGACAATGAGTATAAAATAGAAATGATTAATGAGATAGCAGAAAAAGGAGAAGAAATTTCTGTTTACCACTCTGGGGACTTTTTTGACCTTTGTGAAGGAGGTCATGTAAGTGATATAAAAGAAATAAATCCAGATGCTTTTAAGCTGGATAAAGTAGCTGGGGCCTACTGGAGAGGAAGTGAAAAAAATAAAATGCTAACTAGGGTTTATGGGCTTGGTTTTAATACAAAAAAAGAACTGGAAGAATATATTGTTCAGCGAGAAGAAGCAAAAAAAAGAGACCATAGGAAATTAGGAAAAGACTTAGATCTTTTTCACTTAGATCAAAAAGTTGGATTAGGATTACCTCTTTGGCACCCCAAAGGAGCATTGTTGTGGAGAATTATTGAAGATTTTTGGTATAAAGAGCACCTGAAAAATGGATATGATCTAGTTAGGTCTCCTCATATTGGAAACAGAGCTCTTTGGGAAACTTCTGGTCATTGGGGTTTTTATAATTCAAGTATGTATCCCCCTATTGAAGCCGGGCAATCTTTAGAAGAAAAACAAAAAGGAGAAAAAATAGAACACTCAGAAGAGTATTTATTAAAACCAATGAACTGTCCTTTTCATATTCAGATTTATAAAGACCAACCTAAGTCTTATCGCGATCTTCCTCTCCGCTGGGCCGAGTGTGGAACTGTTTATCGTTTTGAGAAAAAAGGTGAGCTTTCAGGGCTAACAAGAGTAAGAGGTTTCACTCAAGACGATGCTCATATCTTCTGCCGAGAAGACCAAGTAGAAGAAGAACTAAAAAGAGTAGTTGATTTTATTCTTTTCATATATGATTCTTTTGGTTTTAAAATTGAAGATATTAAGGTTTTTCTCTCACTGAGGGATCCAGATAACAAAGAAAAATATGCTGGAAATGATAAAGGGTGGATTTTCACAGAAGAAGTATTAAGAAAAGTAGCAAAAGAGAAAAAACTAGACTTCAAAGAAGAAGTTGGAGAAGCTGCTTTTTATGGACCTAAGCTTGATTTTAAAATCAAAGATTCTTTGGGTCGTCTTTGGCAATGTTCTACTTTACAATTTGACTTTAATACTCCAGAAAGATTTGATATTAATTATACGAATAATAAGGGAGGAGACGAGAGACCATATATGTTACACCGAGCCTTATTTGGAAGCTTTGAAAGATTTATAGGCTTACTGTTAGAGCATTTTGGAGGAGCTTTGCCTACCTGGCTATCCCCTGTTCAGACAATAGTTTTACCAATTGCAGAAGATCAAAAAGAATATGCAAAAGAAGTTAATGATTTTCTGATTGATAATGAGATAAGATCAGAAGTAGACACAACAAATGAGTCTCTTGGTAAGAAGATTAGAAAAGCTAAGATTCAAAAAATTCCTTATATGATAATTATTGGAGAAAAAGAAAAGAGTAGTAAAAAAATTACAGCAGAAGGTAGGGAGAAAAAACTTGAAAATATTTCAAAAGAAGATTTTCTGAAAAAAATTAAGGAAGAAGTTAAAAATAGAGACTAATCCAAAAACTAATAATAACCTTTACAGAATAAGGACAAAAAAATCTCTTGGTGTAACAAGAGAGACGGCCGTCCACTTCGTTACCCCCACACCAATATCTCCATTAGGTGTGGAGATATTGGTGTGGGGACAGGCCTCCAACAAGCTAATATACCCCATTAGGAGTGGAGATATTGGTGTGAGGACAGGCCCTGCGTAGCCTTGGCGAACCTGCCCAAGCAGATAGGTCTGCGTAGGCAGACAGGGTGGGAACTTGTCCCGCGTAGCCCTAGCGAAGTGGGAACTTGTCCCGCGTAACTTTAGCGAAGTGGGAAGTATAGAATAAGTATTGCTACATAAGGGTTAAAATGAATCCATAAAGACAGTGCCGGTCCTACGCACAGGACGGTCCTTTGCACAGGACGGTCCTGTGTAAATTGGAGTGTTGGTTGCTTGGTGTAACAAGAGGGACGGCCGTCCCTCTTATTACACCTGTTTATCTAGAGCCCTAAATTAAAAAATAGTTTACAACTCTGT
>CAZTAH010000005.1:0-4497 GCA_964611515.1 uncultured Candidatus Saccharibacteria bacterium
AATGTTTGCCTAGGAAAAAAATTAATACATTGTGCATATTAATTTCTGCTAATTAAAAATACAAAGCCGACCTTGACGAATAGTCAAGGTTGGTCTCGCCCGTCCCCAATTTCATTGTTATCTGCTACCTTTTTAAGAAATAGGGGAGAGCGAGTCTGTTTTTATTGGAAAATAAACAATCTTGACTAAAGTGATTTTATGCTTCTACACAGGACGGTCCTGTGTAAAGATCTGGTGTTTGTGTTATTTTTTATTTAGTTTATAATACTAAATGTGAGCAAAATACTCACATTTAGTATTATAATATTGCCATGAGAAAAGAAACTATACTTAATGAAATATTAAGGTCTCCTGCTTCTGTGTTTACTTTTAGTGAGCTTCTACTTATGTTTCCAAAAACGAAAGAGGTTAATCTTAGAAAACAGATATCTTATTATTGCAAACAGGGCAGTTTGATAAGGCTTCGCAGGGGAATTTATGCTAAAGACAATAATTTTGATCCCTATGAGCTAGCGGTAAAAATCTATAACCCTAGCTATATTAGCTTTGAAACTGTTCTTCGTAATGAAGGCGTTATTTTTCAAAACTATTCTACTATTTTTGTTGCCTCAAAAATAACTAGAATGGTAGAAGTTGGTGACCTGAAAATACAATATATTAAAATACCAGATAGAGCATTAGGAAATAGCCTAGGTCTTATTAAAAAGGATTTTTACACCATAGCCTCTAAGGAAAGGGCCATGTCAGATATTTTGTATAAAAACAAAAAATATCATTTCGATAATACTTCAAGCGTAAACACAGAATTATTAAATTCACTGAAAAATATTTATGAATAAAGAAAAACACAGACTCATAATGCTTAATATATTAAAGGAGATATACACCACTCCTGAACTAGGACAGTTTTTGGGTTTTAAGGGTGGTACTATGGCTATGTTTTTTCATCAATTAGATAGGTTTTCTGTGGATTTGGATTTTGACTTAATGGATCTTGAAAAAAAAGAGGAGATTTTTAAGACACTAGAGGGGGTACTGAAGAAATTTGGGGAAATAAAAGAATCATATATAAAAAGCTACACCATATTTTTTCTGCTTTCTTACGGGGAAAGAGATCGTAATATTAAAATAGAAATTAATACTCGAGATTTTGGGTCAAAGTATGAAATTCAAAGTTATATGGGCATATCAGTAAGAATAATGGTGAAAGAAGATATTTTTGCTCACAAGCTTTGTGCTTGGTATGAGAGATATAGTAAAACTAGCAGAGACATGTATGATGTTCACTTCTTTTTATCTAAATTCTGGAGCCCTAGAGAGGAAATTATTAAAAAAAGGACTGGGATGAGCTACAAAGAACTTATAGAAGTAATGATAAAAAAATTAGAAGAAGATCCTCCTAAGAACATCTTGTCTGGGCTCGGAGAACTTTTAGACGAAAAACAAAAAAATTGGGTAAAAAATAAACTTGTTGAAGATCTAATTTTTCAATTAAACACTAGGTTGAAAAACTAACGATTCTTTTTTAGAAAAGACCTCCTTTCTATCCCAGGACGAGCCTAGACTTGTTTCTGTGTAAGCGCAGGGGGAGTTATACATAGAAACAGATAAAGACATCCCGAGGTAAATGCTAGAGGGTGTTCTTTGTCTTATTTTCCAGTAAGGAAGGTTCTTGCCACTGGAAAACAAGCAATATTGACTAAAGTGGTTTTATGCTGTATAATATGGGGGAAATCAAAATCTTTGTAAAATGAGCTGTCGCAAGAGAACCAAGAAGATGGATTATCACGAAATCCAATGTTGGAAAAAGCTTATTGGTGTATTCAATAGGCTTTATGGCTCAAAGGTTTTCGACAAAGAAGACTATAAGTCCGAGCCGATCGTAATAAAAATCATAAATGATTTTTATTATGGTGACACTGGGTATATATATCTAGGTAATTTTATAGCAAGATATAGATCCTTTGAACATTTCAAAAACAAGTTTTTTGAAATGAAAAATAAATACAGTCCTGCGGATCCAGAGAAAAGAAAAGCTCCTTATGGAATGAAGGAGAGAAAAGAGAGAGAAGAAGCTAAGCAGAGAGAGATTGAAGCAAGGGATCCAGACTCAAAAGCCACTCAGTTGAAAATTTTTAGCGAAAGTGATTTTGATGAAAACAACCCTGCAGAGGAAAATCCTGAGCAGGAGGACAAAGAATAACAAAACGGTTAATAATTTAACCGTTTTTTTTGTTTTTACCCTTATGTAGCAATGCTTAATCTATACTCAACTTACGCTATCGCGCACTTTGAGTATAAATAGGCCCTTATAAAATAAGGGTTATTTTTGATTTTTAGACTTGAAGTTTTCCAAATCTTTTTTCCATTTTCACCCTTATCTCACAACACTTATTTTATACTCAACTTACACGATTGTGTGCTTTGAATATAAATAGACCCTTATAATACAAAGCTAAAAATGAACAGGGGGCCTGTCCCCACACCAATATCTCCACTCCTAATGGAGATATTGGTGTGGGGGTAACGAAGCTGACGGCCGTCAGTCTTGTTACACCAAGAAGGTTTAGCAAAACTACACAGGACGGTCCTGTGTAGTCTCTTTTTTCTTCTTGCACAGGACGGTCCTGTGTATGATAGTTTTTTCTATTTTTCCACCCTTGCCAACATTTAAAAAATGTTTTCTTTTCTACAAGACTGGACCTCTGCTTATTTTTTTCTGCTTTGCTGTTTTTTATTTTAGCTTTTTCTTTTTTAAGCTTTTTTTGCTCAATTATCTTTTTTATTTTTTTCTAAGGTTAGACCTTTGTCTTTATTCACAAAAAAATAAAACAGCTATTTATTTTCTTGACTTTAAAAAATATAATCTTAAGCATGAAAAAAGATATTCAAAAATCTTTCAGTCTCATTTTTAAATGGGCTTTCATTTCTCTATCAACCATTATTATTATTTTGTTTTTTATTTTTATCTTCAATCGGTTTTTTCATTACAGAAAAGAAGAAAGGATAAAGAAGCAAGTCGGACTCATTCATTCTGCCAAAATCAGCTTGGCGGATGTAATGGGGAATAGCTTGCCTCCTTATCCAGAAAATCCGAATGCCACAATTGTTGGGGTAGATGTAAATCTAAATGGTATTCGTGATGATGTAGAACTAGCTATTTTTCAAAAATATCCAGAATCTGCAAAAATAAGGGCTGGCTTGCTTCAATATGCTCAAGTTCAGCAGATGATACCATCTCAGCCTTTAACTAATGAAGAGGTCGCTACAGAAATAGCCAAGGAAGACAGCAGGGCCGACAAATGCTTGGCTGACATTGTGGCTCCCAGGGAAAATCCAGAATCATTCAGGTCTTATGCCGATTTGATAAAAATAGAAGAACATATTTCTTTTGTTGAGGATTTACAGTTCAATACCAGCGAAAGAAAAAAAGCAAAGGAGGACTTCTACGATTTAGTGAGAAGTTTTTCTGATTTAGAACAAAAAGGAAACTGCGACATCAATATTTTCTCTCTTCCTAATTAAAATTAAAATAAAATAAAATGAAGTTTTTAAAAATAATTATTTTTAGTTTATTATTTTTACCAATTCTCACTTATGCTAATCAAAATCAATGCTCAAAAGACGGATATACAATCATTACAATAAATGGAATGCTAACTACTCCAGAAGGGGCGGTTTACAACAAAAAGCAAATAGCCAAAGTTGTTCCAGAGATTTTTAACAAGCAGAAAGTATATGTTGATTATGTTTATAATGAGTCTCATCTTTTAGGTTTTGGTGATTTCATAGATGCCGCTAATCAAAAATTAGCAGAAAAGTTTGTTTTTCCAACTTATGATTTAGAAAAAATGCTCAAAGACTTGAGCCAAAAGGTAAAAACTCAAAAACTCTTATTGGTAGCTCACTCCCAGGGAAATTTCTATGCCAACGATATTTACAATTCTATTGTCTCAAAAGAAGGGGGAGTGCCAAGACAATCAATAGCTATTTATGGAATAGGGACTCCGACCAGTTATATTGCCGGAGGGGGGAGATATATTTTGTCTAGTAAAGATCAAATAATGAATTGGGTAAGACTATGGGGGCTCCTAGATGTCTTGCCGGCAAATGTAATAATAGAAGGGGGTGAAGAAGGAGATGATCCGAGAAAACATAATTTAACAACTATTTATTTGAAATATGAAGGGGATAGAATAGCTAAAGATATTGAATATTCGCTAAGGTCTCTAAGTGAAAACAACACTCAGAAAGAAAACGAGCCTTGCATGGTAGAGAAAAAACTCTCCAAAGCTCAGAAAATAATGGAAGTTGTTTACAATGTTGTTGACCCCATAGCTCTTTTTGTTAAAGATAGCATTAAAGGAATAGCAGAAGGTTTTTCAATTTTAGCCAAAACAGACAATAGGCAGTTGGAGAAAATTATATCAAGACTGCCTGCAAGTGCTGGAGATGTAGATTTGGAAAAATTAATGAGCCAAGCAGAGTTTCAGCCAA
>CAZTAH010000005.1:4597-25712 GCA_964611515.1 uncultured Candidatus Saccharibacteria bacterium
AGTGCTGGAGATGTAGATTTGGAAAAATTAATGAGCCAAGCAGAGTTTCAGCCAAGAATTAGCTCAACAGAAACAGAAAAAAATCCACCGAAAGAAAACAAGACAAATGCTCCCCAAGAAAAAACAAGTCCTGAAAAAATAGATATTACTAAAAACCAGCCCAATGAACAAAAAATAGAAGAGAAAAAAGACGAAAACAAAGAAAAAATAATACAAGACACTCCGCAGGCTCGCTCCTCTGGGTCCTCTGGGTCCTCTGGCTCAGGCTCTAGTAATAATCAGTCTGGAGGCCAAGAACAAGAAGAGGGAAATTCAAACCCAGAAAATAATGAAAATGAAGACTCAGAGGAAATAGAAGAACCAGAGATAATTAATCCACCTGCTATCACTCTAAATGGAAGCGGATATATAGATTTGCCACAATATTCAGAATACATAGAACTAGGAGCTGAAGCATATGATGAAAAAGATGGAATTTTGGACATATTAACAGAAGGAATGATTGACACCTCAATTTTAGGGATACAAGAAATTCACTATATAGCAGAAAATAGCTCAGGAATTACAACAAGAATTATAAGAGTTGTTAATGTAATTCCAGTTGATACAGGTGGAGGGGGTGACGAAGAATATAATCCAGATTTAATTGTAAGTACAGACCTAACCTTAGAAAGAGGAGATTATCATTACAATAATGTAATTGTTCAGAATAATTCTACTTTAAAATTAAAAGGAGATGAAAATTGTTTTTCAGAATTTTGCGGAGTAAGAATAGTTGCTAATAATATTTTTATAGAAGAAGGGTCTAGAATATCAGGAGATGAACAAGGGTATAGCCACGGACAAGGATCCTTGGGGCCAGGTAATGATGACAACAATGGTGCCAGTCACGGAGGAAGAGGAGGAGGGGAGAACTCTCCAGAAACTTATGGTTTTTCTCTTGCGCCTAAGAGTCTAGGAAGTGGAGCAAGAGGTAAACGGGGCGGAGGAGCAGTCTGGCTTGAAGTAGGAGATAAGTTAATAAATGAAGGGACTATTAGTGTTAATGGGGGAAATCATTCCAGTGGGGGAAGTATGTATGTTATAACCAAGAAACTATTAGGAGGAGGGAGATTTTTGGCAGATGGAGGAAATAGTTATAGTAACAGTTTTTATACATCAGCTGGAGGGGGAGGAAGGATTGCTATTTATTATGAAGAAGATTTATTTAACGGAACAGTAAGAAGCAAGGGAGGTGATAATTGTTTTGATAGCTGTCGGCAAGTAGGGGAAGATGGAACAGCTGGTCTGTTTAACTCAGAATCTAATTCTTTAAAAGTTATTTCTTCTTGGAAATTTGAAGATTATGATTATTCTTTTAGTTTCAATAAAATTACATTAAAGAATAAATCAAAGACTAAAATAGAAGATGGAATAATAGTAGGAGCAGAGCAATTAATTCTAGAAGATAGTAGCGAGTTAATTATTTCTGGTATAAAGGAAGTAGAAATGGGAGAAATATTCTTAACTGAAAATTCAAAAATAAAAATGGAATCAGGAGAAGGGTGGCTAAGAGCAAATAAAATATTTTTGGATGATAGGTCAGAAATAACTCTCAGTGGTGTTGAGCATTTAATCACAGATGAGCTAATCGTATCTAATTCTTCCAAACTGACTGTTTTACCAGAAAGAAAATTATATTTAAATGTAAATAGATTAGTCACAGAAAATGGGGGAATGATAGAAGCTGACGCCAAAGGATTACTTGGGGGAGTTGGAACACCAGATCACCAAGTTGCTGGGGGTATGTATGGCGGAGCAAGGAGCGATCAACAGTACTTGGTTTATGGATCTGCAGTGCACCCAGCAGATTTTGGAAGCTCAGGCAAGAGTCAATTTAAGCGAGGAGGCGGAGTTATTCATCTAAAAGTTAATGAATTAATTAATAATGGAATAATCTCTTCCTCTGGAGGGTCAAATGCCAGTGGAGGAAGTGTCTTAATAGAGGCAGAGAATCTTTCTGGGTCAGGAATAATTAAAGCTAATGGTGGCTCTACTTACTCTACTTCTGTTCAATATAATCCTGGGGGAGGGGGCAGGGTGGCAGTTCATTATTCAGAAAATAACTATATAGGAGAAATTGAGGCGAAAGGAGGTTGTGCATACAGAGATGGAGTTTCTCACTGTGAACCAAATGGAACAGCCGGATTAATAGATAAGCAAAATAATAAATTATACATAGATAAATATTGGGAGTTTAGAGAATTAGATAAATCATTTTTTCTAAATGAGATTAGCTTAAATTCAGGCGCAAAAGTAGGATCGGAAGAAGGAGCAGGGATTGAAGCAGAAAAAATTACAATAGATGGTAGGTCTGTCTTAACTATGTCAGGAGGAGAGATAATAGCAGAGGAGATAAACATAAACAATGAATCTATTTTGACTACAAAGCCAGAAAAAGCACTGAAACTAAAAACTTATTATTTAAACATAGAGGAAGGGTCGTCTATAGATGCATCAGGCAAGGGATACTTAGTTGGACCTGGTACACCAGAGGGAAATATTTATTCCGGAGCTAGCTATGGAGGAAAGGGAAAAGGTGAAGGAGTGAAAGAAACTTATGGATCAAAAACAAGACCGGAAGATTTTGGGAGTGGATCAGGTAATTATAGAGGAGGCGGAATGGTGGACATAGTTGTTTATGGAAACATAAATAATAATGGGTATATAAAAGCTAACGGCGGAGACTATCAAGCAAGTGGAGGAAGTGTTTATATTGAAACTAATAATTTTTATGGATCAGGAAAAATTTTAGCAAGAGGAAGCTATGGTTCACCTAGTTTTAATGGCTCTATGAATGGAGGAGGAGGACGAATAGCTGTTATTTACTCAGGAGAAATGGCTAGCACTTTAGAATTAGATGTATCAGGTGGTAAGAAAAGTGGTTATCAGCAAGGAGAAGAAGGAACAATTTACACACACAAACCAGGAGACCCTTATGCCCCTTATCCAGAACTATTTGATTATCGGCTAAATGGAGACCACACCAGAGTTTATTTTGATCCAAAATATGATGAACCAGTACTAATAGAGCTGGAATCAATAAATGAAGTAAATTGGGTTTCTATACAAATTAAGCACAAAGAAAACCCACAAATATACAAAACATTTTTAGCAGGAAAAGATTGCCCAGCAGGATCAAAGTATTGTTTCAAAAATTGGGACGGCTCTTTGTCTGGTAAAGACAAAGAACTAATCTTGGGGGAATATCAAATATTTGTCAAAATGAGAAGCTCGGCTGATCCAACGAAGGAAAGTGTTCAGGAGTTGGGGTGCTACATAGAAGTAGTAGGAGACGAAGAAGGTAGTGCCGTAGCTCCAGAATATTCTCCGATGAGTATGAGTTTTGGAGGAGGCTTGCTCTTTTTGGAAGAAGCACAAGAAGAAGAGACGATAGAGGAGACGGAGGAGGAGCCAAAGAATTATGAAGAAGAAAATAAAGAAGACCTGGTACCCGAGGAAATAGAAGATCAGGAAAAAGAAGATGCTGAAGTGGGAGAAGGTCAAATTCAAGAGGGAGCAAAAGAGAGAGAGGGGGAAGACGAAGACATTGAAACAGGGGAAGAAGCCCAAGAAGGCACAAGAGAGGAGGCAGGGCAAGAAGAAGAGACCGAAGAAGCAGAAGTAGAAAAAGAATTAGAGGCTCAGGAAACAGAAGAGGAGGAATAAATGGCTAGGACCGTCCTGTGTACAGGACGGTCCTAGCCAAGTCGGTTCTTCCTAGGTCAGATATGATATAATTTATATATGTCAAAACTTGAACCAAAACAACAACCAAAGCACCAAAACCAACAACCGAAACAAGGAGGAGAGTTCTTCAAGATCACCATATATTTTAGTGCAGTTATTGCCATAGGATTAATTTTGTTAAAAATAATCCAGAGTTTTGGCTAAAAAGATCAAATAAGCATTAAAATTTTTACTGATTTACTCTAGGAAAAATATACCTAATAAATATAATCAAAATACACTAGAAAAATACTGAAAACAAAGGATTATATTGTTTTTGGTGGCAGGTAGGAATAAGTGATAAGTTTTAAAAAATATAGGCTTACTTAGGGAAAAATATACCTAATAAATTATAGGCATAATTAAAAACAAAACATCTTTGACAAAATGGGAATTTTTGCTATGATGTTTCTGTAGCCGTAGAAAGTAGGTGATAAAATCTTAATTTGTTTTAGCGTAATTAAAACAAGCCTGCCTAGGTCGAAAGCCTAATTTGTTAAATTAGGCTGGACTACGACGGCCCGCAAGGGCTTTTTATTATATAAAAATCATTACATAAATTATTTATGGCAATTACTTTAAGTCAGAAAAAAGAATTAGTTGCAGGTTTAAAAAAACAAATAGAGGGTTCTAATTCTGTGGTTTTTGTTAAATTTGATGGCTTAAGTGTAGCCAACAGCGATGAAATTCGTCGATCTCTCCAGAAAGAAGAAGTGGGATATGTAGTGTCTAAAAAAACTTTATTAAAAAGAGCTTTAGATGCACAAAAAATAGAGGGAGAGGCTCCAGAATTAATAGGACAGGTAGCAATTGCTTACAGCAATGACCTCTTGTCTGCTCCAAGAGAGATTTACGATTTCCAGAAAAAATTAAAAGGACAAGTTTCTATTGCAGGAGGAATTTTTGAAGGCAAATATATGAATGCCGAAGAAATGCTAAACATAGCAACCATCCCTCCACTAGAGACACTAAGGGGAATGTTTGTTAATTTAATAAACTCTCCAATTCAAAGATTGGCTGTTGTGCTTGACCAAATAGCAACTAATAAATAATTATTAACTTAACTTAAAATAAACATTATGAGTGAAGAAAAAATAAAAGAAGAAGAAAAAACTACTGAGGAAGAGAAGGCCACAGAAGAAGTAAATGAAGAGAAGCCTGCTGAAGAAGCTAAAGAGGAAGAAAAGCCAGCAGAGGAAAAAGTCAAAGAAGAAGACAAGCCTGCAAAAGAAGATAAACCAGTAGAAGTTCCTGCCAAGTTTAAAGACATTGTTTCTAAGATAGAAGAAATGCCAGTCCTAGAATTAAATGAACTTGTTAAAGTTCTAGAAGAAAAATTTGGAGTATCTGCATCTGCAGTGGCAGTAGCTGGTCCTGCAAATGGAGGAGCTGAAGGAGGAGCTGAAGAAAAATCTACCTTTGATGTAGAGCTAGTAGACGCAGGTGATAAAAAAATTGCAGTAATGAAGGCTGTTAAAGACATACTCGTCCTAGGATTAAAAGAAGCAAAAGACCTAGTTGATGGAGCGCCAACAGTATTAAAAGAGGGAATGAAGAAAGAAGACGCTGAAGAGTTTAAGAAAAAATTAGAAGAAGCCGGAGCAAAAGTTACCCTTAAATAAAAAGAAAAATCCCCGAAGTTAAAATTCGGGGATTTTTTGTGGGTTGAATTAAGCTCTATTTAGGGTTATAATTATTGTATATAATAATAAATTTATATTATTAGTTAAGTAATAGGGATACAGCAACATCTTTATAGTTAAAATGGATATACTAGCAAAACTTTTTGGAGGACAAGCAAGAGTTAGAATTATGAGATTGTTTATTCTCAACAATGATAATTTTGACATAGAAGAAATAACTTCTCGTTCTAGGGTCACAAGAACCAATGTCCGCAAAGAACTAAACACCTTAAAATCCCTAGGATTTATCAAGCAAAAAACAATAACAAGAGAAGGAGTTCGTGGAGGGAAAAAGAAAGTTATTGTCTGGTCAATAAATCCCTTTTTCGCTTATCTAGAACCAATAAAAGAAATATTAATAGACCCAGATTTATTAGTGAAAGATGATTTAGCTAAAAGATTTAGACAAACAGGAAGGATGAAATTGTTGATCATATCTGGAGTGTTTATCGGAGAAGAGCAAACAAGGGCTGATTTATTAGTAGTAGCAGACAAGGTCAACAAAACTGCACTCAATCAGCTCATTAAAAGCCTAGAGGCAGAAATAGGAAAAGAGCTAACTTATGCTGTGTTTAACAGTAAGGACTTTAAGTATCGGCTAGATATGTATGATAAATTAGTCTGTGATATTTTGGATGAGCCACATAAAAAATTAATAGATTCAGGCCTCCTCTCTTCTTATATTCCTAAGAAATAATTTTTTTGATATAATAAATAGATAATTATTAATAATAAATTATATTAGAGTCGATTTTATAAAATCAACGAAATAAAAACATTATGAATTCATTACTTTTATGGGGAGAAATATTTAAAAACTCTTTTAAGTCAATCTGGCTTACTTTTGCTAATTTTGTCCCAACCTTTGTCGTTGCCTTAATTATCTTTATAGCCGGCTGTGTCTTGGCTTATTTTTTGAAAATAGCCATCACTCAGCTTTTTGTTTTAGTAAAAATAGATAACCTTTTTGAAAAAATTGGAGCAGGGGAGTTAGCTAAGAGAGCGGGTCTTAAATTAAATGTTAGTGGTTTTTTCGGAGGAATCTTTAAGTGGTTTACCCTAATTGTCTTTACCCTAGCCTCTATGGAAATAGTTGGACTAAAAGAAGTGGGGACATTTATTAAGCAGTCATTAATTTATTACCTACCCTCTGTTATAATGGCAGTGATAATTTTGGCCTTTGGGGCTGTGCTAGCCGGACTAATCAAAAAGTATGCCAAGGCTGGAGCTAGGGCATTAGGATTAAGGGCAGCCAATTTAATTTCTTCAATTATGTATTATGCAGTTTGGCTGTTTATGATTTTTGCAGCTCTGGCTAAGATTGGAATTGACATAGAAATAAATAACATACTAATAACACTGATGGTAGCTAGTGGACTAGCTTTAGGTCTAGCCTTTGGCTTAGGCGGAAAGAATTTAGCAGAAAAAGCTCTAACTAGAAAGCCAAGCAGGTTCAGAAAAGAATAAAATTAAAAACGAAAACAACCTCCTTGAAAGGAGGTTGTTTTTTAATAGAACAAAGAAAGGGTTGCTTTTTTTGCTTCATCTAAGGGCTCATAATCTCTCTTAATTATCCACAATAAAAATTAAATTAAAAAATTTGACAAGAAAGTATTCTTAGTATAAAATACAGGGCACGATGTTAGTAAATAAAAATTACCAAAAAAGGCGGTGAAAAGTAGAACCTAATGATTTTACTCTGGCCGCGATGAGCGGTTTTTTATTTTCAAACATCCAGTCCTATAAGGAAAAGGACGAATGATATTTGAAAATTGAATGTTGTTCCAACTCAAAATTATCCTTTCAAGGGTCTTTTCGTTGAGTTGAGAATAATACGATATGAGTTAATTAAAAAAGAAAGCGGTTTCTTTTTTATTAGCTTGTCTTTTTGTTTTTACAAGAAGACAATTTTTAAATTTCCTAATAGGAAGTTAAGAGTATATGGTGGATGCCTAGACTAAAAAAGGCGATGAAAGACGCGGCATGGCGGCGATATGTTTCGGGGAGGTGCCTAGCAACCTTTGATCCGGAAATCTCTGAATGGGGAAACCCAAATTGGCAAACCCAATTTATCCCAAGACTAAGTCGAGGGAGGCATACCTGGGGAAGTAAAACATTTCAGTACCCAGAGGAAAAGAGAACAATAGTTATTTCCTTAGTAGCGGCGAGCGAAAAGGAAAAAGCCCAAACTTCCACACCTACTTTGCCCTTGTTTTGAAAAAATAGAACGATGGTAAAGTAGGTGTGGGAGGGTTGTAAGGTGACAATGTAGAATTATCTAGAGAAGTTACAAAATGTGTTATTAGATTAAGCTTCTGGAAAGAAGCGCCACAGAAGGTGATAGCCCTGTGATTGAAAATTTCACATCTTCTTTATTGTCATTCTTGAGTAGCTCAGGACATGAATAGCCTGAGTGAATCTGCCAGCACTAACTGGTAAGGCTAAATACTTTTTTAGATCGATAGTGAACTAGTACCGTGAGGGAAAGGTGAAAAGAACCCCGATGAGGGGAGTGAAATAGACCTGAAACCATATACTTACAAGGAGTCGGAGCCCAACCCCACTTTTGCGAATATTAAGTTCGTAAAAGTGGCTAAGCCAATTTTATGCACAAATTTATAGAATTTTTTTATAAATGAGTGGCAAAAGTGGGGTTGGGTGACGGCGTGCCTATTGAAGAATGAGCCAACGAGTTTATTTATGTTGCAGGCTAAGTTGTTAGAACAATGGAGCCCTAGGGAAACCGAGTGTTAATAGCGCGAATTTTATGTAGCATAAATAAGACCCGAAGCCAGGTGAGCTTGCCATGAGCAGGGTGAAGTTTGTCTAAAGACAGATGGAGGCCCGAACCAGTAACTTGTGCAATAGTTTTGGATGACTTGTGGTAAGGAGTGAAAAGCTAATCGAACCTGGTAATAGCTGGTTCTCTCCGAAATAGCTTTAGGGCTAGCGTTGAGTGTTCCTCTTGGGGGTAGAGCACTGGAAGGTTTCGATAGGGAGCAATCTCGCGGAATCTATCAAACTCCGAATACCAAGAGTAAAAAGCTCAGCAGTTAGACTACGGGGGCGAAGCTCCGTCGGTCAAAAGGGGAACAGCCCAGACCTCAAATTAAGGTCCCTAAATTTATGTTAAGTGCAAAACAAGGAGGTAAAATTTCTCTGACAATGAGGATGTTGGCTTAGAAGCAGCCATCATTTAAAGAAAGCGTAACAGCTCACTCATCCAGAGATTTTGCGCCGTAGATAATCGGGGCTAAACATAATACCGAAATTGAGGATGCTTTGCTAGAGTCTTTGTTTGATAAATAGTCTTATTATATAAGCTTTTTCTAGTCTATTTGTCATATGAAGTCTCTGGCAAAGTGTGGTAGGAGAGTGTTCCACTTCGCGCAGAAGCCAAAGGGGTGACCCATGGTGGAGCATGTGGAAGTAAGAATGTTGGCACAAGTAACCGCAAGGAAGGTGAGATCCCTTCCCGCCGAAAGATCAAGGTTTCCTGGGCAACGGTAATCGACCCAGGGTTAGTCGGGCCTAAGGAGATGACGAAAGTCGTATTCGATGGACAGCTGGTTAATATTCCAGCACTTCTATATTATTCGAAGGCAGGACGGAGTGTAGTATATAGAGCTCATTATTGGATTTGAGTTTGTTAGTGAGGGTGGCTTCTAGGAAAATCCGGAAGCTGACTTGAATGTAACATCCAAGCGAAGCATAGATGCTTAAGTACGCTTAAGCAGATTCTGTAAAGCACGCTTCCAAGAAAAGTGTCTAAGGTTAATAATATAGGAACCGTACCGTAAACCAACACAGGTGATCAGGTCGAGTAGACCAAGGCGAACGAGTGATAGGTCTTCAAGGAACTCGGCAAAAAAGCAGCCGTAACTTTGGAATAAGGCTTCCCATCCCCACTTTTGGGTTAGTCAAATTTATTTGACCCCAAAAGTGGGGATGGGCGCAGCGAAAGTTTCTCTGGCAACTGTTTATCTAAAACACAGCTCCCTGCGAACTCGCAAGAGGATGTATAGGGGGTGACGCCTGACCAATGCCAGAAGGTTAAATACTGATGGTCATATAACTTCGGTTGTATGGCTGGGCGGTATAAGCCCTGGTGAATGTCGGCCGTAACTATAACGGTGGTTTTGCTACGCTTTCTTTAATTAAAAAGGAAGAAACAAAAAGGGCCGTTGTAAAATTTGGCTATATGCTGGAAACTATGCAAAACACAGTACCTTATTGGTGAAAATCTGTGAATGATACATACAATCAGCAGGAAAGATGTATAAGATAAAAAATAACAATGAAAAAAAATAAAAATTTGTTTCACTATGTAGCAGGTTTTGTTGATGGAGAGGGGACATTTAATGTTTCTTTTACCAAACAAAAGTATGCTCACAATGAACAGGGGTTTAAGTGGTTGATACATCCTTGTTTTCAGGTATATCAACACGAGGATCATAAATATATTTTGGAGTTATTGAAAGAAAGAGTTTTTCACACTGGTAGAATACACAGGAAGTCTAGTCCGTATAATGTTTATACATATACGATAGATAATCCTAGGAATCTATCAGAAAAAATTATCCCTTTCTTTGATAAATATCAGTTAATTGTAAAAGATAAAGATTTTCAGCTTTTCAAAGAAGTAGTTAATCTTATTTTACAAAAAGAGCATTTAAACAAAGATGGGTTTAAAAAAATATTAGACATTGCTTTTCAAATGAATAGCAACGGCAAGCAGAGAAAATATTCTAAGGAATATATTCTCAAGACTGCCAAAGGTCAATTATCAGAATAGAAATCTTATACAAATCCTCAGAGACTACACGCCAAAAACAAAAAAGTGAAATTTTGTTAAGATATAGTCCACAAGGTTTTAGCTTAATATTTTAAGTTTAATCTAATGCCTAAGGTAGCGAAATACCTTGTCGGGTAGGAAAACTGCCCATCCCAAGAGTGATTTTGGGATTAAATCCGGCTTATAACGGTGGAGCCCTTTATAAAAAAGCGCATAAAGGGGAATACCGTGGGAAGTCATCTAATCGTTAAAATAGGTTAGATTGACCCCGTAACGACTTAGGTCGCCTATGTATAGTGGTGACCGAGATAGATTGGTGATACAATTTATAACATGCCGGCTCTCAATAAAAAACGCAATATACATGAGTATATTTCTGGATATGTAGATGGAGAAGGAAAAGAAAATATACAAAAGAGGAAATTCTCAAAGCGTTGAGATGAAGATATAGTCTGTGCCACTAGTAATAGTGGGATTCGCCTCTGAAATTAATCAGAGATAAGCGATGTAAAGAACATGAAGTTCCGACGCGCACGAATGGCGTAATGACTGGAGAGCTGTCTCGAAGACTCGCTCGGTGAAAATGCAATACCGGTAAAGATGCCGGTTACCTGCAGTTAGACGAGAAGACCCTAGAAGCTTTACTGCAGCTTGATATTGAGCTTATGATTATACTGCGTAGAATAGATGGGAGAGGTTTGATGTTTACAATTTCGGTTGTAATCTACTCGACAGTGAAATACCATCCTTTATAGTTATATGTTCTAATCTCTACGGTAAAAACGGAGAGAGACAGTATCTGGTGGGTAGTTTTGCTGGGGCTGCATCCTCCTAAAAGGTAACGGAGGAGTTTATCAAGGTTAGCTAGGCGCGAATGGAAACCGTGCCGATAGTGTAATGGCATAAGCTAGCCTAACTGTGAGACGTACATGTCAAGCAGATGGGAAACCAGAACATAGCGAGCTGTTACCTCGCTTTAGATGCGGGTAACAATCAACGGATAAAAGCTACTCTAGGGATAACAGGCTAGTTCCGCCTAAGAGTTCATATCGACGGCGGAGTTCGGCACCTTAACATATCGGGGTGCGGTATGAGAAATTATACAGTCTGGAGTTAAATATATTTTTGAAATATATTTAATCAAAATCTTGGCTTATAACGGTGGACTCCATTTTTTTGTTATAATAAAAAAATGATGGACAATACCGTGGGAAGTCTAACCGAATTTGAACGATCAGTTATTATAGGTTCTATTTTGGGAGATGGATATTTAAGAATAATATCCGGCAGAAAAAATGCTTTTTTAGAAATTAATCACTCTATTAAAGCAAAAGAGTATGTAGATTTTAAATACAAATCTCTTCGGAGATTAACCAAATCTGCTCCAAAAGAAAGACCTACTAATGAAAATCGTATAGCTTATAGATTTTTTACAAAACAGCATAAAGACATAACTGCTCTTTATGAAATGTTTTATAAAAATAATCGCAAGATTATTCCAAAAAACTTGGAATTAAATCCAGTTATTGTTGCTATTTGGTACATGGATGACGGAAGTAAGTGCAGAGATAGGGATATCTATTTAAACACTCAACAATTTAGTCTTCTGGACCAAAAAAGATTAGTAACATTGCTTAGAAAAATTGGAATTAAATCAAGATTAAATAAAGATAAAAAATACTATAGGATAAGAATCATGAAAGAAAGTGTTTCTGATTTTATGAAAATAGTAGAACCACACATGGTTTCTTCTATGAGATACAAATTGGTTATGACCCTGTAGAGACTTATGTTTTAAAACATGGAGTGTTGTGTGTACGCAATGCTAATACGCCAACTCCTAATCATAATTGATTAATATGAAAGGATGAAGATATAGTCCATACTATTAGTAATAATAGACGAATATACGATGTCGGCTCACCTTATCCTGGTGGTGGAGAAGCTACCAAGGGTTTAGCTGTTCGCTAATTAAAAAGGTACGCGAGCTGGGTTCAGACCGTTAAGGTCATAATTTGTGAGTTCTATGAAGGGATTGTTCTTTTTTAGCCACTGTAGCTCAGGGGACAGAGCGAGAGGGGTTAACCAACTCCTGTAGTCATTGGTTCGAGTCCAATCGGTGGCACGAAAATTTATGAGCAAGAGTGTCTCTTGCTCCCTTCATAGAGCTCATAAATGTTGTGATTTTAACAGTTTGAACCCACGAGGAAATGTTACAAAGAGACATCTTTAATTAAAAAGATAAAACCGAATAATACAAAAAGTATTATCACGGCGGCGTTTAGTAGAAATACTAAATGAGAAGTTGGGGTTATCGGTGGAATCCTAAGTTTTTAATTATAAAAACTGGACAATACCGAGAGGATTAAAAATCCTTGTAGAGACTAAAAACCAACCTTCTGGCTAAAACAATTTTCAAAAAATTATTCTAGGAAAAAGAAGATAATATAGTCCGATCCCTCTAGTAATAGAGGTTCTCGCTTCATCAATAAACGCCGATGAAGTAGGGCTAAAACAATTTTCAAAAAAATTGTTCGCCCGAACATTTTGTAAATAAAATGTTTAGAGAAATAAAACATAGATGCGTGAGACAGGTTGGTCTCTATCTACTGCAGGCGTTGATTCTTGAGAAGATCTGCTCTTAGTACGAGAGGACCAGAGTGGACTGACCTCTGGTGTACGGGCTCTAGCGCCAGCTGGACCGCCCGGTAGCTATGTCGGGAATGGATAAGTTCTGAAAGCATCTAAGAACGAAGCCAACTTCAAGATGAGGAATCGTTTGAGAAACCTAAGAGATGATTAGGTTGATAGGCACTAGGTGTACGCACAGTAATGTGTTTAGCCAAGGTGTACTAATTGTTCGATTCCTATTAGGAAATTTGAAAATCATATCGTTAAAACAACATTCAATTTTCAGATATTATTTAATATCTGAGTTAATTTCATTCCGGAAAGATAAGCATGCCCGGAATTAGATTTGAAAAATTAATAGATAAAGTAGATTAAACATTTAGTGTTGGTGATTTAACGCAAGTGTCACACCTGTTCTCATTCCGAACACAGAAGTTAAGACTTGTAGTACCGATGATACTCTTACGAGGGGAAAGTAGGTAATCGCCAGCACTAAGTGTTTAACAAAGCCATCTCCACCTGAGGTGGTTTTTTGTATTTTAGGCTGAAATACTCCTATTTTTTGATGTTTTTTTATGTTACAATATTTTATATGACATGGGCAGCTCGCAGGCAACTTAAATATCTTTCAGTGTTTTTTGGGATAATACTTGTTATTCTTGCTATTATAATAATACCTAGACTTAAAACAGAGCCAACTTGTTTTGATGGAAAACAAAACGGAGATGAGGAGGGAATAGACTGTGGAGGGAGCTGTGCTTTGATTTGTCCTGGGCAAGCAAAAGAGCCAGTTATTCTTTGGAGTAGAGCTTTTCCTGTTGCTGGAAATGTTTACAACTTAATTGCTTTTGTGGAAAACAGAAATACAGATAAAGCTGTTTATAAAGTTGATTATGAGTTTAGGGTCTATAATGAAAAAAATCGCTTAATAGGACGAAAAGAAGGATCAACTTTTATTCCTCCTAATCAGGAATTTGCTATAGTGGAAACTCGTTTTAGCTCTGGTCTAGAAAAAGCAAGGAGTGTCACTTTTGATTTTGCTTCTCCTTTAATTTGGTATAAAAAAGAGCCAACTCTTCAGCTTATGCCTTTTAAAATTAGAGATGCTTATTTAGAAGAAGGAGATAATGGAGCCAGCCTGTCTTTTTATGTAGTAAATGAGTCTCCTCAACCCATGCCTCCATTTAGTGTTATAGGGTTACTAAAAGATATCAACGATAATGTAATTAACGGGTCTATTTCTCAGAGAGAAGGGCTAGCGGGAGGGCAAACCATGTCAGTTGTTCTAACTTGGCCAGAAAAATTAACAGATAGGCCTGTTGGCAATGACATATATCTCTCTATCAATCCATTTGAGGTTCCTTATTAAACATGGACAAAAAGTCTTCTCAAGTTAAAAGAAAAAGATTTTTTCACAATATAGACTGGTTGTTATTGCTTTTTATCTTACCAGTTTTGGGGGCTGGGTTGATAACAATGAATTCTTTTATGGGGCAATCGTCTCATTTTAGTCATCAGTTGATCTGGATTTTTATATCCCTCATTGTTTTTTTTATCCTATCCTCTTTTGATTTTCGCTTTCTGAAAAGAACAGAAGTGCTAGTAGTGCTTTATGTTATTTTTATTTCTCTCCTGGCTCTATTATTTGTTTTTGGACACAGAGCAGGTGGAGCAATTAGCTGGTTCTCTTTTGGTGGGTTTTCTTTTCAACCATCAGACTTAATTAAATTAATATTAATTTTAATGTTGGCAAAGTATTTTTCTCGTCGCCATATTGAAATAGCAAACTTTAAGCATATTTTTGTTTCAGGCTTATATGCTTTTATTCCTTTCGTTTTAGTCTTCTTCCAACCTGACCTGGGGTCTGCAATTACAATTGCTTTAATATGGCTAGGAATGATTTTAGTTTCTGGTATTTCAAAAAAACATCTTTTATTGGTTTTTGGAGTAGGAATTTTATCTTTTGGCCTATTATGGAATTTTTCCTTTCACGATTACCAAAAAGCTAGAATTAAGAATTTCTTAAATCCTTTATCTGATATACAAGACACTGGATACAATGTCTATCAATCTACAATTGCTGTTGGGTCAGGGAAAATAACAGGGAAGGGAGTAGGGTTTGGAACTCAATCAAGATTAAAATTTTTGCCAGAATATCAAACAGATTTTATTTTTGCTGCTTTTTCTGAAGAATGGGGTTTTGTTGGTGTAATCATACTTTTTATTTTATATGCTTTAATTATATGGAGAATTTTATACTTGGCTCAATTAGGAACATCTAATTTTGAAATACTTTTTGGGACAGGCTTAGCTATTTTCTTTGTTTCTCATTTAATAATTAATATAGGAATGAACATAGGACTAATGCCTGTGACAGGAATTACATTGCCATTTATGAGCTATGGAGGGTCTCATTTATTAACTGAATTTGTGGGACTAGGTATTTTAATGGGAATGAATAGATATAAAAGGGTTGCGCATAAAGATGATATGCATAAAGAATTTTTAGGAATATAGAAATACCAAAAAACACAAAGGTGTTATAATTAAAAATATTAATCATTAAATTTTTTATAAATAAATATTAAGATGAACAACTATTTACTTTTTAAACTACACAGCTTAGCACATAGATCAGAACTGGGGGATTTGTTGTTAGTTTTTCTAGCTCAGATTTTTGGATTAATTTTTGTTTTTCTACTTTTATTTTTACTAGCAATATACAAAGATGGAACATTTAGCATTAAAATTCCTTTTAAAAATTTTAAAGAAAAAGCCAAAGAGTTGTTTATTGTCTTTTTTCCATCATTCTTTTCCTGGATTTTTGTAACCATAATGCAGAAAATAATAAAAGCCCCTCGTCCTTTTCTTTTATTCGAAGAAATTAAACCTCTTTTTATTCACGGAGGGTTGGATTCTTTTCCTTCTGGGCACTCAATGATTTTCGCCACACTGACAACTTCTTTGTTTTTTGTGAATAAAAAAATTGGATTTCTTTTTGTTGGGATTTCTTTAGTGGTAGGATTATCAAGAGTAGCTTGCGGAGTTCATTTTCCTATGGATGTACTAATTGGTTATATTGGAGGAATAATAGTGGGGCTTTTCTTTAATTATTTGTTTAATAAATTAAAAAAAGAAACCATTAAATAGCTTGATTTTATAGCAAAAAGAGTCTAGAATATAGCCATTATGGCAAAAACGAGAATAAAAGCATTGCTGATAATCTTAGTCGGAATAGGACTTGGTTTTTTTGTTTATCACTCAGAAATTAATAAAAATAACCCACAAGAAAGTCCAAATAAAATAGTTAATTATGTTCGCCGTTTTCCCTTTAAGTTGGGATTAGATCTTTCAGGCGGGACTCATTTAGTCTACGAAGCTGATTTATCTAATGTTGGCAGGGAAGATGTTTCTGGTTCCATGAATTCTCTAAGGGATATCATAGAAAGGAGAATTAATATATTTGGAGTAGCGGAGCCGATGATTCAGGTTCAAGAGGGTAATTTTACCAATAACTATGAAGAAAGACTAATAGTGGACTTGCCAGGAGTAACCGATGTAACAGAGGCAATAGAAATGATTGGGCAAACTCCGATGCTAGACTTCAGAGTAGAAGTTGAGGACATAGAAGAAAAAGAATTAGAATACAAGGTAAATGAACAAAATGTTTTAGTTCCTGATTATGATTTAATCTATGCTCCAACAGAATTAACTGGTCGCTTTTTAGATAAAGCTATTTTAAATTTTGACCAAACAACAGGAGAGCCAACTGTTTCTTTGGTTTTTGACAAAGAAGGATCTGATTTATTTGAGCAATTGACAAGAGACAATGTGGGCAAGACCTTGCCAATTTTCTTGGATGATTATCCAATCTCTATTCCAGTTGTCAGAGAGGTAATCCCTAGCGGACAAGCTGTAATTTCTGGTAATTTTACACCGAAAGAAGCTAAAGAATTAGTAGATAGACTCAATTCAGGAGCACTTCCAGTTCCAATTAGCCTGGTTTCAACTCAAACCATCGGTCCAATTTTAGGAGAGGAGGCAACTCAAGCAGGAGTTTATGCTGCGATAATTGGTTTTTTGGCAATAACCATATTCTTTATTCTCTGGTTTAGGCTTCCTGGAATAATAGCAGTTCTTTCTCTTTCTACTTATGTATTAGCCATGTTGTCAATATTTAAACTTGTTCCTGTTGTTCTGACAGCAACAGGTATTGCTGGATTTATAGTGTCTCTGGGAATGGCGCTTGATGCCAATGTTCTTATTTTTGAAAGAATAAAAGAAGAGCTTCGTTATGAAAAGGAAAACATTTCTGTTTCTATAAGAAATGGCTTCAAGAGAGCATGGACATCAGTTCGTGATGCTAATTTTTCGACAATTATTACTTCCATTATTTTATACTCTTTCGGAACAACCTTAATTAAGGGATTTGCTCTAGTTCTTCTAATTGGAGTTATTGTCTCTTTATTAGCCGCTGTTCTGTCTAGCCGTATCTTGTTATATTCTCTTAACTTTAAGAAAAGAAATAAATTTACAGAAATTATATTTGGGTCGGGCTTTACCAACGCTAAGCAGATTACCAAATAAGAATTGTATTTGAAAATAAATTATGAATATCATTAAAAACAGAAAAATATTTATAGGAATCTCAGTACTACTTTTAGCTTCAGCTGTTTTTGCTATGAGTTATTTAGGATTAAATTTTGGCATAGACTTTAAAGGAGGATCTTTATTAGAAATAGAGTTTGAAGGAGAAAAGCTTAGCCAAGTAGAAATTCAAAAGAAAGCAGAATCAATTGGACTCGGATCTTCTTTGGTTCAACCAATAGGAGAAAAAGGGTACAGTATTAAGTCCAGAGACATAACAGATGCTGAGAAGAAGTCTTTCTTAGAAGAATTAGGGCCGGAAGCAATAGAGATAAGTTTTAACTCTGTAGGTCCTTCAGTTGGAGCAGAGCTGGTGAAAAAATCTATCATTGCTTTTATGTTAGTTGTTCTAGGGATAATAGTTTGGGTAGCTTATTCTTTTAGAAAAGTTTCACACCCAGTTTCGTCTTGGAAATATGGTTTCATAGCAGTTTTAGCCTTGGTGCATGATGTGGTAATAGCAGGAGGGGTTTATACTATAGTCAGTCATTATGCCGGGCAGGATATAGACACCTTGTTCGTAGTGGCAATATTAACCATATTGGGATTATCTGTTTCTGACACTATTGTTATATTTGACAGAATTAGAGAAAACCTAAGAACTAAACAAAGGAAGACATTTGAGGAAAATGTTGGTTATAGTGTCAATCAAATATATCCTAGATCCTTAATAACTTCCTTCACTACTATATTAGCCTTAGTTGCGCTGGTTATTTTTGGACCAACTAGCACAAAATTATTTGCCCTGACTCTAACTGTTGGAATGGTAGTGGGTGCTTATTCATCTATTTGCTTAGTAAGTCCACTCTTAGTAGTATTCAAGAACCTCCAAAGAAAATAAAAATTCTTTATTATAAACGCCTATTTTTTTAAAGACAAATAGGCTGTTTTTTGATATAGTATATATAGAGTCGAAGATTTAAAAAAAGAAAATAATTTTTTTTATGAATATTTTATATATAATTTTAGGAATAATTTTAGTTTTAATTATTTACTCAGTAATTAAATACAATGTTTTTATTCGTTTGAGAAATCATGCTCAAGAGGCTTGGTCAGACATAGATGTTCAGCTAAAAAGAAGGTATGATTTAGTTCCCAACTTAGTTAACACCGTTAAGGGTTATGCTGCTCACGAATCAGGAACATTTGAGAGAGTAACAGAGGCAAGAAATAAGGCTATTCAAGCTCAGGGTCATCAAGACAAGGCAGAAGCAGAAAATGCTTTATCAGGAACACTAAAAAGTCTTTTTGCTATTTCTGAAAATTACCCAGAGCTAAAAGCTAATACAAATTTTTTGCAACTACAAAATGAATTAGCTGATACAGAGAATAAAATTCAGGCTGCCAGAAGGTTCTACAATAATAATGTAAAAGAATTAAATGTTAAGATCCAAATGTTTCCAGGAAATATTATTGCTAATTTGTTTAAGTTCAAGAAAATAGAATTTTTTGGCCTAGCAGAAGAGAGCCAAGAAAGAAAACCAGTAGAAGTTAAATTCTAAAAATAATATGAAAAAGATGAAAATGATTTTAATATCAGCATCTTTTTTTCTAGGAAGTTTTTCTGTAAACGGGGCTGAGCTAGAAGGGAATATGAGTAACTTATTTGTTTTCTGGCCGATAATAGTATTTTTAATACTAGCTGCTATTCTAGTGTTCTTTTGGTATGAAAAAGGAAAAGACCCAAAAACAAAAGAGATAATTTCTCCGAAATCTTTAATCCCAGAGTCTCTTAATCCTCTAGAAGTTAGTGCCATAATCCACGAAGGGCTAAAAAAGGAAGATATTTTTGCAGAGGTTTTGCATTTAGGCAACAAGGGTTATATTAAAATCAAAAAAATAAAAGAAGATTATGAATTTTCGCTAAACAGAGAGATTGCTTTTTTGGGGGACTGGTATGACAAAAGGATATTGGCTCTACTTTTTGGAGAGGGTGAAGACCTAAAAAAGAAAGTAAGACTATCAGAATTAAATAAAGTTTCCTCATCTTCTATATCAGAAATAGAGAGACTGGTGATAGATTCTCTACTTGAGAAAAGCTACTATTCTAATTTCCCAAAATTTAAGAACCTGACAGGAGGGTTATTAGTGTTTTCTGTTCTAATGATTTTCTTAATTGGGGGGTTGATATTTGAAACAAGGACAATCGGGGGAGGAAAATTGGAAGTTGTGGTATTCTTAGCATCAATAATATTTTCCGCTTTATTTGCTCTAAAAATAAATAGTTTAATGCCTGCCAAGACAAAAAAAGGAGTAAAAACCAGAAATTATTTTCTTTCTTTTAGAAAGAATTTGGTGCTGATTGCTTTAAACAGAGAGGAAGATGATTTTTTCTATATACCCAGAATTAAAATTGAAAACCTAATTCCTTACTCAATTGTATTAGGTCAGGAAAAAGAATGGCCCAAGTTAAAAGAAATAGGGGAAATTAATTTACCAAAATGGCTAGAAACAGAAAAAGAACAAAGATTGCCCTGGAGTGAATATGTTGAAGAAATTGTTAATCTTAAAAAAGAAATTAGTAGAATTTTTTAATTAAAATATGGCAACAGTATATACAGAACAAAATAAAAACACTAAAAGGACTTGGCTTCTAATGATCTTATTTTTAATAATAATCATAGGACTAGGTTACACTTTTTCCGCTATTTATGATAATCCTGCTATTTTATATGTCTGTATAATTTTTAGTGTATTGATGAATATTTCTAGTTATTGGTTTTCAGACAAAATAGTTTTATCTTTAGCTAAGGCTCGTCCTGCCACTAGAGAAAAATATTTTGATTTTTATACCTTAGTAGAAAACTTGTCAATTACCGCAGGTATGCCTATGCCCAAAATTTATGTAATTGAAGATCCTTCTCCAAATGCTTTTGCTACAGGAAGAAATAAAAAACATGCAGTAATAGCTGTTACAACTGGTCTTTTAGAAATAATGAACAGAACAGAGTTGGAAGGAGTTGTGGCTCACGAAATGGGTCATATTGAAAACAAGGATATGTTGCTATCAACAATTGTAGTGATTCTGGTTGGTTTTGTGGTAATTTTGTCAGACATTATGCTTAGGGCTTCTTTAATTCAAGGAGGAAATAGGGGAGGAGGAGGTGGCAATAAAGGAGGAGGAGGTGGTGGCGCTGGAGCTATAATAACTTTAATTGGAGTTTTGCTAGCTATCCTTGCACCTCTGTTTTCATCTTTAATACAGTTGGCCATATCAAGAAAAAGAGAATACCTGGCAGATGCAGGGGCAGTTAAATTAACCCGTTACCCTGAAGGGCTGGCTAGTGCTTTAGAAAAATTAGAGCAACACGGAAAACCAATGAAAGCAAAATCTAGAGCAATGGCACATTTATACATAAGTGATCCCGAAGGGCCGAAGAATGTTAAAAAAATTAACTCTCTTTTTTCTACTCATCCACCAATAGAAGACAGAATAAAAAAACTGAGGGAGATGTAAAAAAGATTGAAAGTTAGTGATTTTTTTAGTAAGATAGTGCTTGTGAAGGAGAGGTGCGAGAGTGGTTGAATCGGCAGTCCTGGAAAGACTGTGTGTTAGCAATAGCACCGAGGGTTCGAATCCCTCCCTCTCCGC
>CAZTAH010000006.1:0-23855 GCA_964611515.1 uncultured Candidatus Saccharibacteria bacterium
CTATTTATAATAAAATCTATCTGTACCAAAAACAAAAAGGATTAATGTTGGTGGACTTTTTTACCATGTGTCAAACATAGCAAGTGCACACGTTCATTCTTAAATATTATTGGTTATTTAATACTGTTAAGGAATTTGGTTTAGAACAGACGTTATAAGAAGGGTAAGTAGACCCAAAAATGGTGGCTGACCCCAATTACTGACCCCAATTACTTTCTTTTTCTTTGCCATTACTCTATACTTTACTTTAGTTTACAATTTATTTCAATATGATAAGTAATAGGAAATTAGCAAGAATTGGCGAGCTTTCATTTATGAACGCAGTTCGCTTACATAAGGACGCCATAATACTTTATAAAAAGGGGTCTTTTGCTAGTGCTTATTTTCTTTCAGTTCTAGCTATAGAAGAGCTTGGTAGAGTTCATATGATTGAAAAAGCTCTAAGTTGGGACGGAGGATTAGGAGAATACGAACAACAATTTTTAAGAGTGCTATATGACCATTCAATGAAACAGGGTTATTTTTATAGCAACTCCTTTTTTCATAGCTGGTTTGACGGGACCGCTAAACATAAGGCGTTTATTGAAAGCATCAGTAAAGGGTCTTTAGAGAAAGCAAAGCAAGAAAGTGTCTATGTGGGTTTACCAAAAAATCGTAAAGAAGTTAATACAACTGGTCGTCTTTCTAATCCTTTTAAGGTTAGTGAGAAAAAAGCATCTAAACAGATAACAATTGTGAGTGATGAAATACTTGTTTTAGCGTTCGGTCATATTTATCAGGTTCACGGAATAGATAATCCAATGGTAACTCAACATTTTACAAGACAGTTTTTCAATCAAATACAAAAATTATGGGACCTAAAAAGCATAAAGGCAAGAAAACACTTTAAGAAGGTTGTAGCTAAGTTCATTAAAGAAGATAAACCACTTAAAATAACTTAGGAGTTCTGAAGTTCAAGCATCGGAAACAGTCCCAAAATACCGCTAAACTGTAAATCACTTTTAATACCAGCCCAATTAGCAGTTCTGAACTTGTCCAACAATGGGAGCCAGTTAGGACTATCAGCTAAATCTAGGACTAGATTGAAGGGAGAAGCTATTGTAAAATATAGCTTTTTTCCTTACTTCAAAACCTTTTCTTTCGCAGTATTTTCTTATGCGCTCTATCTGAGCTGGTAATGAGTTTCCATCTTCTTTTTTCTTCTATATCAATACTATTGCTATATTTATTGCTTTTATTTTTTAATTAAATAATGTTTTATTTTTTTTATTTTTAAGCCTTCTTGTATACTCTCCGTTTTCTTTTCTTTGTTTAAAAGTTTTTCTAACGATATGTTTATTAACCTCTTCTTCTAAAAGCATTTTTTCTTTATTAGAATTTTTCAATCTATTTTTTGCCATATCTATATATAACTTAGAAATATCTATTCCTATGTATTTATGTCCTAATAATTTTGCGGCAACCAATGTGGTTCCACTACCAACATAGGGGTCTATCACAACACAATCCTTTTTATTATCTAAAATTGAATAAATACATCTAATTGGTAATATTAAAGGAAAAGGAGCCGGATGAGGGTTTTTTCTTTCTGGAGGAAACCTCCAAATAGAAGTCATCAAAGCGTGTTTAGACATTAATTCTGCTCCTATTTTATTGTTATTTATTGGTTTATATAACCAATAAATTCTTTCATCAACTTGCCAAAACCTCCATCCTCTAATATTTGCGGCAATAGTTCTGTCCCAAATAATCTCCTGTCTTATTGTCCACTTTGTTTTTTTTAACCAATCCATTGGATGAATCATCTCTCCTTTTTCCCATCTAGTTTTATGATTATAGAAAAAAGAACCACCTGGTTTTATTATTCTATATAATTCATTAAGAACTTTTATTTGCTCTTCTTGATAATTTTTTTCTATGTGCTTGTCTGAAGCTTTATCATATTTTACATTTTTGACCAACCAGCCTTTTTTGTTTTCCTGTTTGTTGTATGGAGGAGAAGTAACTCCAATATGAACAGAGTTAGACTCTATTTTTTCCAATACTTCTAATGTGTCTCCTTTAAGTATTTTGCTCATGTTCTATAAGGACAACAATTTATCATAAAACCCACTATTAATAAAATCTTTGTAATTTTTTAATTCTTCTTTTGGTAATATATATACTTTTTTTAATCCCACTGAATTTACATAGTCTCTATAATCAAAATTAGCGGACCTTAAAAAATGCCCAAGTTCATCTTTGCCACTAGGGAAGTTTTTGTTCAATTGTCTTTTGATTTTATCTATAAAACTTTGTGTTTTAAAAGGGAACTCTATTATGTAAATAAGTTTTCCATCAACAAATCCACTAATTAGCATATGGGAATTTTCCTCTGTATCTTTTTTTAATCTTGCAAAAGTATAGTCTGAAAAATTGCCAGATCCATTTAACCTAGAAGGACTTGACTTCCTTTTTCCTTTCTTGAACAACAATAAGTCTTCAGTGTTAAAGTTTTTTGGTTTTGCCTCACAAGCGATAGGTTTACCCCCAACAATACTACTTTGCTTGAAACCATTAAAACCAATTTTATTTTCTGTGTGATTATATCCAGATATTGTCACTGTAAGATACTCTCTTATTGTAGAGGAGTTTTTATCATTAATATACATAGTTAGTATGTCTGTAAATAATGAAACCAGAGTTTCTTTTGATGAATTTATTAACCTGTTATTAAATTCACTATGAGGCTTTGTGCTATATATTTTTAAAACCTCGGATAATTCTTTATTCATATTATTTTGTTTTTATACTATTAAGAAACCTATTAAATTCAACCCTATCTATTCTGTACTCTTTACCAATTTTATATGCTTTTAACTTACCAGCTTTAATATATCGGTAAATTGTCATTATGTTTACATCAAGCTTTTCTGCTAAATTTTCTGTTTTATAGAATTCTTTTTTTTTCATATTTATGCTTTTATTATACTTTACAATGGTTTACATGGCAAATCCATTTTCTTCCAAGTTTTTTTGTTTTATACTGCTTTTACTAAAGTTTGCTATACTTAAAAAATGAAAACTCTTCTTATAAATAACCACTCCATGCATACCGAGGCATTGGCTTCTCTTTTTTCTAATGTGACTGTGGTTAACAGAGAAGAAATAACTGAAGATTTTGATGAGACCGATTATGATCTAATTGTTATGTCTGGGGGGTCTGGTCCTAAGGCTCCACCTGTATTACAATACCCAGAAGAATATATCCATTTAGCAAACCTAGTCAGAAGAACCAATATACCTATATTGGGTGTTTGCATGGGCATGCAAATAATTGCTGTAGCTTTTGATGGAGAGATAGAAGAACTATCAAAGAAATGTAAAGGAGTTGTTGATCTAGAAATCACAGATCTTAATTTAAAAAAAATACTCGGAACAAGTAATACTAAGGCAAAGACAGCTCATCAGTTTGGCATAAAAACCTTACCCAAAGATTTTGTCTCTTGTGCTAATTCAGATCACGGAATAGCAATAATTAAACATAAAAGCAAGCCAATTGTTGGAGTTCAATTTCACCCAGAAATTTCAAACAATGAAGCCATTATTCAATGGATAATGAGAGAATTAACCAAGAACCCTAAGTGATAACTAGCCTAGGAGAATAAAAAAGCCAACAAAGACTTGACTTTTTTTGGAAAATATGATATTTTGGAGATAAATAATAACTTGAAATAAAAAACTTAAAATATACAGAAATGAAAAAAATGATCATTTTTATGGTTGGCATGGTAGCTATGACAACTATTTTTTCATCAACAGAATGCAGAGCGCAAGCCACTATTCCTCTAGGGGAACTTCAAGATGACGCCTGGGGGATCCCAGGAGGAAGAGCATACTCAGATGCTGTTCCTTACTATCGTTTTTTTGATAGAGCAATTAAAAACCCCGGAGTCCCAATTCTTATTGAAGAAGGATCTCCGAGAATAAGATTAAGATTTCCTTACAAGCAACAAAGAGTAAAGGAAAACCGATTTATTGTCTTTAATGAAGATTCGGGAGAAATCTCTTTAATTTCTAAGGAAGAAATTAAAGAGAGAAATTCTTTTATCTTGGGGTTTATTCTCGTTCCTATCATCACAACGATCTTGGCAAACTATTGCTATGCTAAAAAAAGAAAAGGCAAAAAGTGTAGATACAAGGATGACGAAGTTGATAATCTGTTTTTTGTTTCCGTTTTGTCTATTTTTGGGCTAATGATCTACCTTTTAATTAAAGGGTCAACAGCCTTTATCCCACTAGCCCTGGCCGTTGTTGTGGCGACATCATCCGATTCTATTAGTGAGAATATGAGAAATGAGAAAACGGACATTCACCTTTATCGAGCAAATATAATCGTATTTTATTTGCTAATGGTGATGTCAATTCTGTACTTATTCGTATAGGCACAGGAGCAAAACATAGCACGATTTAAAAACCTCTGTTTAAAACAGAGGTTTTGTTTTATAACTGAAAAGCTTGTTGGCAAAAGGTATTTTCTGTGATACTGTAACCATAATAGTTCTTCTCAATGATTGTTATTAATGGATTACCAGAGGTGATTAAGTCAATTCTGGCAATCCATTAATACTATGAATATGAAAAAAATGAAAAAAAGAGCCATCTTTAATGAAGCATTAAAGATGGCATACGAACTCAAGGATGAGCTCAGTTGGGTACCTAGCGTCCAAGCAGGAATGGACCTCATCATCCATTTCTTCATGGTGACTTCTCCTTACTATGATGAAGGGAAGGGATTACTGGAAGAAGGAAAAAAAATTTTCTTTTTCTCTAAAAGAAAGAAAGACAAGGAAAAGTATGTTTTTCTGTCAGAGTTTTCTAGGTTTTTAGAAAACACTGGAAGAAGTGAGTGGGGATGGAACCGCACAAAAAAAGGAGAGAATCCTGGTGCGTATAATGTCTATATTCCTATGATAGCTCCATTTGATGAAGTGTTCTACACCTTAAGTATGGCTGAGTATTTTGGAATCCAGAATAGTCCTGAGAAGCTAAACAATTCTTTCTTAAAAGACTCAGCTAGAGGTAAATACAATCTCTACCAGTTTATTGAAAAGGAGTTTGTTGCTCCTTTTATGAAGAATAACTACAATCATCTAGTAAAAATACTAGACGACTATGAGAAATAAATAAAGACCCTTACGGGTCTTTTTTTGTCTTTTTAAAAATATTCTGAGCAAGCTCAGGTTTATTTTCACTCAAGATGAATTATTATCCAGGAGCAATTATTCATTATAAATGCCTCTGAGTATTCAGCCCAGGAGTGAAAATCCTTTCGGCCTGTCTCCTTGGCTAGGATGTCATCGTTTAGACCAAAGAAAATTTGTCCAAACATAACTTTTGACCAATCTTTAAAGAGAGAAATGGCTTCTGCTTGATTTTTTATTTCAAATAATTGAGGAACAAAACATCCCTCTTCTTTTTCTTCAAAATGAAGCTTAAGCTCTTTTTGATCTTTAAACATTCTTCTTTCTCTCTCATTCCAAAACTCAATTTCTTCTTTATTGAGTATTTGAACAACAAAACCATTATTGGTTTCTATAATGGCTCCTGTAATGGACGAACTCTTCATTAGTAAATGAAGAGTAGATTTGATGATTTTCATATTTATTAAGTTTTAAGATTTCACTAACTTTACCATAAAAAACATAGTTGTCAATTAAGTTACTTAAAATCATTAGACCTAAGACAATAATGATAATTCTTATTTATTTTAAATTAATTTTTATGTTAAAATATCTTTATGGGATTTACAGATTATATAAATAAAACAATAGAAGAAGTTTTTCAAATATTAAAAAGCTCCTCTGATGGTTTAACAGAAAAAGAAGCCAAAAGAAGAGTAGAGGTTTATGGTGAAAATGAAGCCAAGACTAAAGATGTTACTCCTTGGGATATATTTGTAAAACAAGTTAAAAGTCCTTTTGCTTATCTTTTATTCATAGCTGCCTTAATTTCTTTTTTAGTTGCAGACTGGCTGGGTGGAGTAGTTGTTCTGGTTTTTGTTTCTGTTAATGTCACCATTGGTTTTTTTCAGGAAAACAAAGCACACAAAGCAGCCTCATTATTAAAAGAATATATACCAGATGAAGCAAAAGTTCTAAGAGACGGAGAGAAAATAGTTATTGATAAAAAGTTTTTAGTCCCTGGGGATGTAGTACTGCTTGGACTAGGAGATATAGCACCAGCAGACCTAAGAATTATAAAAGAGAAGAGTCTCTTAGTAGATGAAGGGATTTTAACAGGGGAGTCTATTCCCATTTCTAAAACATCAGAAGCCTTAGAAGAAGAGACCACTGAAATATTTAAAGCTAACAATATAGTTTTCTCTGGATCTTCTGTTGTTTCAGGAGAAATGGTTGGAATAGTTGTAGGCACAGGAAGAGAAATGGTCATAGGGGAAGTGGCTACTTTAATTTCCTCTATTTCTAGAGAAAGTCTATATGAAAAAGATTTAATAAAGTTTTCCAAGATAATTTTAAGGGTAGTAGTTATCACTATTCTTTCTATATTTGCAGCTAATCTTTTAATTAAAGGAGGAAAGGATTTACTCTCATTCTTATTATTCTGTATAGCTATAGTTGTAGCAATATTGCCAGAAACACTACCTTTGATTGTAACCTTCTCTTTTTCCAAAGGAGCATTAAAGTTAGCCAAAGAAAAAGTGATAGTTAAAAGACTACCAGCAGTTGGAGATCTGGGTAACATAGAAATATTATGTAGTGATAAAACAGGCACACTAACAGAGAATAAATTAGAATTAGAAAAAATAGATTCTTATGACGAGGATCGTTGCTTGACTTATGGCCTCCTAACTTCTTCTTATTTTAGAGAAAGAGTGGAATCTAGTCTTAATCCATTTGATGCAGCTCTAGAAGAAAGAGCTAGTGCTAAAATAATAAAAGACATAAAAGAATACAAGGCAATAGAAGAGAGACCTTTTGATCCTAACCATAGAAAGAGCAGTGCTATTTTAGAAGGCAAGGATGGAAAGAAGTATCTAATAGTCAAAGGAGCTCCTGAGGTTATGATAAAAGCTATTTCTATTTGGCCTGAAAAAGAAAACAGCAATTCATTAAGAGACAAAACAATAGAAGCTGGAAAAGAGGGAAGAAGGGTTCTAGTTGTCTCTTTCAAGGAAATAGAAAACGAGGAAGACCCCGTAGAAAAAGAAGAGAAGGGCTTGACTTATCTCGGTTTCTTTTCATTTTTTGATCCACTTAAAAAAACGGCTGAAGACTCTGTTCGTTTGGCTCAAAAACTAGGAGTAAGGGTAAAAATTATAACAGGGGATAGCATGGAGGTAGCAGGAAGAATAGCAAAAGATATTGGATTAATAGATGATGAGAAAAAAGTACTACTAGGAGAAACAATAGAATCACTAACTGAAAAAGGGTTAGAGAAAGCTTGCACAGAATATGATGTCTTTGCTAGAGTGTCTCCTCAAGTTAAATATAAGATAGTTAAAAAATTAGGAGAAAAATATGAAGTAGGATTTTTGGGAGATGGAATTAATGATGCCCCAGCCCTAAAAGCTGCTCATGTAGCTATTGCTGTTTCAAATGCTGTTGGAGTGGCAAGAGAAGCCTCTGATATTATTTTATTAGAAAAAGATCTAGGGGTAATAGTAGAGGGGATTAGATACGGAAGAAGCATCTTTGCCAACATTCATAAGTATATTGTCTGCACACTAGCGGGAAACTTCGGAAACTTCTTTTCTATTGCTTTGATCTCTTTATTTATTCCATTTCTACCCATATTACCTGTACAAGTTCTTTTAATTAACTTATTGTCTGACTTGCCACTAGTAGCAGTTGCTTCTGATAATGTAGACCCAGACAGATTAAGGAGACCAAAGCTCTATCAGTTAAATGGAGCTATTCCTATAATAGTGATAATGGCTTTGGTTAGTAGTGTCTTTGACTTTATTTTCTTTGGTCTTTTCTACAAAACTAACCCATCTTTAATTCAGACATCTTGGTTTATGTTTAGCATTTTAACCGAGCTAGTATTTATCTTTTCTATCAGAACTCACCACTTTTTCTTAAAAGCTAAGAGGCCAGGAAAAGCTCTCTTCTATACCTCCTTGCTTGCTTTTATGGCCACAATAATTCTACCATTTACTGAATTTGGAAAAAGAGTATTTAGTTTCTCAACCCCTTCTCTTAGAACATTGTTTATGATGCTTGGCCTAGTCTTTGCTTTCTTTGTAACCGGAGAAGCCGTAAAGGTTCTTTATTATAAATATAGAGATAAGAAGGAAAAAGAAGAATTACAGACAAGCTAAGGAGTAAAAAGTTTGATTAAAAATAAACTTAATTTTTAGTTTAATCATGGAGAAAACAAAAGAAGGATTAAATGAAAGGAGAAAGAGAAGAACCGGAAAAAAAGTGCTCATGGGAGTTTTACTGGTACTTGGCATAGTGTTAATTTTTTATGCATCAGCCTCTGTTTTACTTGTTCGGTTTATTGAGAAACACATTGAGCTAGAATTAGAAGAAACAGAAGAGATTAAAGAAGCAAAAGAAGTAGAACCAGAATTAGAAGAAACAGAAGAGATTAAAGAAGCAAAAGAAGTAGAACCAGAATTAGAAGAAATAAAAGAAGCAGAAGAAGGATCGAAAAAATTAAAAGAAATAAAAGAGGAAATAGAATTAGCAGAGGAAGAAAACATAAAATTAATTAAGATTAATTTACACAACATGAAAGCTTTGGCTGAGATATATTTTGAAAGTAATGATTATTCGTATTATGTTTCAGAAGATAATAATTTCTGTACCCCAGATGAGAGTATTAATTTTATCTATGATCCAACGAAAGAGCTAGGTGGGGATGGAGATTGTTTTGCTGGCAAAAATAATTGGATTGTCTGGGTTAGGCTTAGACCAGAAGAAGATGTTGCTTGGTGTGTTGACAGCAAGGGGTCTTCAAGAGAAATAAACATTGTACCAAGACCTATTTTAAATGAAAATGTTTCCTGTGAGTCTTTTGCAGTTTCAGATTAAACACCTATCCTCCTATAAATAGAATTAAAATTGAAAAAAGCACTCCGAGAACAAAAGAAATAGAGGAGTGCTTTTTTTCATCCTCTCTTGCTTCCGGTAGCAAATGAGAGGAAGAAATAAAAATTAAAACACCAGAAACAAATCCTAGCATTAGTCCCATTGTTGAATCACTGATCTTAGAGATCACCGGATAAGCAATTAGGGCTCCTATTGGGGTAGTTAAGGCGGAAACCAAGAAGGCATAAAAAAGAGCCTTCTTTCGCTTTAGTCCTCCTTTTATAAGAAAGGTGTAAGTTATCACTCCTTCAGCAAATTCATGAATCACTAAACCAATAGCAGACATAAATCCAGTCAGGAGACTTATGCTAAAAGTAACTGTATAAATTATTCCATCAATAAAAGAATGAATACCTATTCCTTCTACAGCAGTAATTCCAAAAGCTAAATCTTTATCTTGGGATTTCTTTCTAATTAATTTATTACTGAAAAACATAAAAAGGAAACCAATTAATGCAAAAAACCCAGCATATTTATTTTTAGCAAAAGCCTCAGGTAGAGCTAGTATCAAAGGAGAGGTAATTAAGATACCTGCTGAAAAACACATAAGATAATTTTTTAAACCATCTGTCCATTTTTTATTTTTGGAAATAAAAAATATCCCTATTGAATTAAACAGGGCAGACAGAAAAGCAAAAATTAAAATCCAATGAAAGGTTGTCATGTATTTATGTATGATTATTGATTATATACTATATTTTAAATTTTCTAAAATACTTGAGTTTAATAATTTCTTATGAATAGTATATAATTTAATCATGGAAGAAGATAAAAAATATAAAATAATAATCGGGTTTTTGTCTGTTTTATTAGTAATAGTGATTTTAGGTGGTTTTTATTTTTTTATAAATCAAAATAACTTCAATAAGGAGGATTATCTAGAGAATTTCTTTTCACCAGAAATAAATAATTTAACAGAGGATCAGATAGAAAGAAAAACAGAAGAAAAAGAGAATGGTATCATTGGTGAAAACGAAACAAGAGAAGAGGAGGCAAAGAAGGAAGTCGTTCAAGCATCCCAAAGCCTAGTTGAGAAAAAGGATGGGGTGTTGATTTTAAGGTTAGACAATGGAAAAAATCATATAATACCAGATGTGGTAGGGGAAGATGATGAATATCCTGTACCAGGGGTAGATAGTTATAATAATTCTGGCTTAAGTCGATTCTATTCTTATGATAAGCTGCACGAAGACATAAATTATTATGGAATCCTAGTTTCTTATAATGCAGGAAACGCTCTTGGTAATTACTATCTTTTAGTTAATAAGGCAAACGGAAATCATGTAACCTTAGTTTCAAGTAATTTGGTTAAATCTCCTGACAAGAACAGGATAGTTTCTTACAACCAGGATGTTTCTGGTTTTAGCACAAATGGTTTTACAGTTTTATCTAGGAAAGAAAGTGGAAACTTTAAAATAGAGGCTCAGGTTGAAGTTCGGGGCTGGGGACCCTTTGGGGCTAAGTGGATAAGCAATAAAGAAATAGAGTTTCAAAAATTTGATTTTGTGCAAGACAGGGTAATTGGGTCAGTCAATTATGTGCTAGAAGAAACTTCCTACGGATATAATAATTGGGTAGAAAAATAGATTACTTTCAAGAAGCTAAAATTTAAATAAAATATCAAATCTAACCCTTGACTATTTTTAGTTATGGGTATATACTCATAATAGAAACAACCGAAGGTCGAAATTAAAAATAAATTAATTATATAATATCATGCCTAATTTAGATGGAATGGGACCAGAAGGCAGAGGACCAATGACTGGAAGAGGAATGGGTCCTTGTGGCAATGGTTCCAGAAATAATTTTTACTTTAGGGGTAGGGGCCGAGGGTTTAGATCAACAAGATTTGCAAGAAATAGATTTTCCAGAATAGAGCCAGAAGAAAAGATAAATATAATAGAAGAGGAATTATTAGCTATTAAAGAAGAACTAGCTTCTCTTAAAGTAAAATAAAATATAATAAATGGCTTATTCTGTAAGCCATTTATTGTATTTGTTATATTAGTTACAAAATTATAAAAATAAGTTACAATAGGAGAACAGAATTATAATTTTTTATCTTTAATTTTTTGAATAACATAATATAATATGAAAAAATTCTTATCTATCTTAGGTTTTTCTGTTTTTCTGTTTTCATCTTTCATTTTTCAATCACAAGCCTCTACTTATAATGTTAATGCTTATTTGTTTACAGGAATAGGGTGTCCTCATTGCGCAAAGGAGGTGGAGTTTTTTGATAGTATAAAAAATAAATACCCAAATCTTAATTTAATTACCTACGAAGTTTATTACAATAATTCAAATCTTTTACTCCTACAAGAAGTGGCAACTTATCTAGGAGAGAAAGGTGGGGGGATTCCTTTCTTAATAATAGGAGATAAGTCTTTTGCTGGATTTGGAGAATATTCTTCCCCTCCCTTAATAGAAAACAGGATACTAGAATGTACAACCAGCAGATGCCCAGACCAGGTTGGACAAATTTTGGGAGTAAGTACACACAGCCAAGAGGAGCAGAAGAGTCAAGATCTTTTTATTACTGAGGAAGCAAGTCTTGAAGAAAAAGAAATAGACTTAGACACGGATGTGTATAATCAAGAGCAAGAAGATGTAATTGCCCCTTATGTTCCTCCTGTTATTGAAAACACAGAGGAGGAGACAAGTGCTCTTTCTCTGGAAAACAACGAAGCTGAGAGGATAATGAAGTTGCCATTTTTGGGAGAGAAAGATATTTACAAATTATCACTACCAGTATTATCTATATTTATAGGGATCCTAGATGGTTTTAACCCTTGTGCAATGTGGGTGTTGATTTTTCTCATAAGCTTACTCCTTGGAATGAAAAATAGAAAAAGAATGTGGACTCTAGGAATTACTTTTATAGTAGCTTCTGCTTCTGTTTATTTTATCTTTATGTCCGCTTGGCTGAATTTAATTCTATTCTTAGGAATAGTTTTGTGGGTTAGATTATTAATAGCAATATTAGCTTTAGTTGGAGGAGGATACAGTCTTAAGAAATTTTTTACAAATAAAGAGGGAACATGTGAGATAGTAGAGGGGGAAAAAGAGCAGAAAATATTTAATAAATTAAAAAGAATAACTAAAGAAAATAATTTATGGTTGGCAATAGGGGGGATTATTCTGTTAGCCTTTATGGTTAATTTAGTGGAACTTATTTGTTCTGCTGGACTTCCTGCTGTGTTTACCCAAGTTTTAGCTATGAACAATTTGTCTACTTTTTCCTATTATGGCTATATCCTTCTTTACATATTCTTTTTTATGCTAGATGATTTAGTTGTTTTTGTTATTTCTATGGTTACGCTAAGAGCAACAGGAATAACAACCAAATATGCCAAGTACTCTCATTTAATAGGTGGTGTTTTAATGGTGCTAATTGGAGTACTATTAGTATTTAAACCAGAATGGTTAATGTTTGGTTAGTGTTTTAGTTAAAAAATTAAAATTTTTAAAACCAGAACCAGACCACTAAGGACTATCAATAACCCTATTATTTTTTGAAAATTTTCTAGCTGGTGTTCCTGTAGTTTTTTTCCTATTTTTGGAAGAAAAAGAGAAGTTAAAAATGGCCAAGCCAGAGACCCAATTGTAAGTCCAGCTATTATGATAAAGTGCTCACTGGCACTCTTGAGAGAAAAAATTCCAAATAAAGAAAAAAAGAAAACCAACTGAACAACAACAATAGGATTGCTTATTGTAATTAAAAAACTAGAAAAAAAATAACCTGTTAGTGTCTTTGGGTTTCTAAGAGGAGTACTTGATACTTTTCTTTTCCTTTTACGAAAAATAAAATATCCTAATGTTATTAAGACAATAGAGCTAATTATAATTAAGGCATTTTTATTATCACTAAAGATGGTAAGGACTTCAGCATATCCAAAAATCAAAAGGGTAGCATAAAGAAGATCAGCTAATGCTAATCCCAAACCAGAAATCAAGCCTGCTAAAAACCCCTCTGTGGTAGCTCTTTTTACATAAATAAGACCAACTGGTCCACAAGGAAAAGCTACTACTAAGCCAGCTAATAATCCTTTTAATAATAGAGATAAAGATTCCATGTAATTATGATTTAAATAATATCACAAAATAAGAAAATAAAAGTATTTTAAGTTATCCACAGTTTAAGCTTGCTTCTTTTTTAAAAATAAATATAATAAAAGAACAGTTGTTATTTTTGCAAAATTATAACAGCTGGCAAAATTCCACCTTCGGGTGGTTTTTTGTTTGTATTTATGTAATAATTTTTTATGTTATTAGGTTTTTTAATAAAATATATATGTTAAAAGAATTTAAAGAATTTTTACTTAGAGGGAATGTAGTAGACTTAGCTGTTGGTGTAGTGATTGGAGCAGCCTTTGGAACTATTGTGTCCTCCTTAGTAGCAGACTTAATCACTCCTTTAATAGCGGCTGTAGCGAAAGTCCCTGATTTTTCAGAACTGTTTTTTACCATAAACGGTAGTAGGTTTATGTATGGTAATTTTATAAATGCTTTAGTGTCTTTTCTTCTGATTGGGGGATCGGTCTTCTTCCTTGTAGTTAAGCCAGTTAATTTAATTAAAGGCAAATTGGCAAAAGAAGAAGACAATAAAAAAACAGAAAAAATAAAATGCAAAGAATGCCTAAGTGATATACCAAAAGAGGCAAAAAGATGTGCTTTTTGTGGTCAATTAACCTAAGAGTGGATTATTTTTCAAAAAAAGACTATAATACAAAAGCTTAACTTATTTATTAATATAATATTCTAGTATAAACTGGAGACTGAATACAAAATGGCAAAAAGAGCAGCATCCTTACAATCTCATAAAAAGTCTAGACACTCGCGCAAAACAGCAAAAAGATTAGCAAAAAAGAGAGAAATGGTAGCAAAAAAAAGAGAGAAAGAAGAGAGAAGAAGATCAAAGACCCTTTAGGGTCTTTTCTTTTGTTTTTATGATATGTTATAATTGAAAAATGGAAAAAGAAAAAACAAAAAACTTAAAAAATGTAAGTCTTATTATTATAGCAATTGGGGTAATTTTATTTTCAGTAGCTTTCTTTTTTGCTGCTGATAATTTTTCTAAACAGGGTTCTTATGTGGAAGTAAAGGGCTCTGCAGAAAAAATAGTTAAAGCAGATGTCGCTATTTGGAATTTAGGTATAAATATTAATTCTAATAGTGTAGATGATTTATATTCTCAAATAGAAAAAAACATAACAATAATTAAGGATTTTCTTTTAGAAAAGGGCTTTGAGGAATCTGAAGTGAATGTGGCTCCTCTAAATATTTACCAAGACACTTACAAGGACGCACGATTTCAATATAACTCCTACTTACAAGTGTCTGTTTACACAGACAAGATAGATCTGGTTCGTTCTACCACAGAGGACACCCTATCCTTAATTAAAGAAGGAGTCACTCTCAGTAACAACTATATAGATTTTGATTTTTCAGACATCAATAGCATAAAACCGGAAATGTTAGCAGAATCTATTAGTAATGCAAAAATAACAGCTGAGCAAATAGCAGAAAAAACTGGGGCAGAGGTTTCTAGTATTTCTAGAGGAAACCAAGGAGTCTTTAGTATTACTCAAAAAGACCCTGGATCACCTGAGTATAAAAAAGTACGGGTAGTTTCCACTCTTAGGTTTTTAATTAAATAATTATGGAAAATTTTAAGTTTATTTTATTTTCAATTATAGTTCTAGGAGCACTGGGTTTTGCTGGATATTGGGCATTTTCAACTATAGAGTCTGGCAGTTATCATGTGAATAAAGAAAAACAGGAGCAAATGATAATAGAAAACGAGGAATTGAAAAAGGAAAATTCTCAGCTCAAAAAGGAATTGTCTTTATTAGAAGAAGAGAAAGAGGAGTTAGAGAATAACTTGATTGAAGACTCAGGTAAAAAAGAACTACCCGAAGAAAAACCTGCTAAACAAGAAACACTAAAGTATCAGAGCACGATTGATGAAATACAAAAATTAATTAATGGACACATCTTCCTTAAGGAAAAATCACAAGGGCCTTCAGTTGGAACAATTCAAAAGTTTTTAAATATTTATAATGGAACTAATAATAGGATAGATAACGATTTTGGCCCTGGTACCTTGTCTGCAATAAGAGAATTTCAGAAAGAGCAAAAGATAGATATTGACGGGGAAGTTGGTCCAGGGACAATGAGAAAGATGATAGAGTGGTTAAAGAAACAATAAGATTAAAATAAAAACCCCTTTAAGGGGTTTTTATTCTTCTTGATCATATTTTTCTAAATAATCAGTCAGTTGTCTGTTCACCCTAATAAAGGTAGCTTTCTTGGGGAACTCTTTTATTTTTCTAGCCCCTATATATGTACCAGTACTTCTTAGCGCCCCAAACAAATCTTGAATAAAATCTTTAACTGAGCCCTTAAAAGGCATTAAAACATATCTTCCTTCTTTAGCTCTATAATCAGACTTGTGTCCATAAAATTCAATTAAGGCTTTATTGGAAGAAGACCCAAAATATTCTTTGTATTTTTTTCCATTTTTCTCTACTAATTTTCCATCACTTTCTTCAAACCCAGAAAAAAGAGACCCAGCCATATTAAAATCAGCTCCAGCACAAAAAGCTTTAGCGAAGCAAGAAGGATATTGTTGTCCTCCATCAGCAATCACTAAGCCATAACCTCCATTTCCATTAGTTAGGCCATGAGCTGCATCTGCGCACTCTATAACAGCAGACAATTGAGGATAGCCAACTCCTGCCATTCTTCTAGTTGTGCAAACAGATCCTGGTCCTATTCCTATTTTTACTATATCAGCTCCAGATAGAATTATTTGTTCAGTCATCTCATTCGTAACAACATTTCCAGCGATAATTATATGATCAGGACAAAGACTTCTTACCAGTTTAATAGTTTCAGGAAATCTTTCTAAGTATCCATTGGGAACATCAATACAGATGAAAGAAAAATTGTTTATTAGATTTTCCTTAATCATATCTTTCAATTTATCTATGTCTTCATTTCTTATTCCAAGGGTATAAACAATGTAGTCTGGATTATTAAAATCTTTAAAAAACTTTTTATAATCTTCCACTGTGTAATATTTATGAAAAGCAGTTATCATTTTTAGTTCAGAAAATATTTCAGCCATCTTAAAAGTTCCACAAGTTGCCATATTAGAGGCAATTATTGGAATTCCTTTCCATTTTTTTGAGGAATGATAGAAGTTAAACTCACGATATAAGTCTACTTCTTTTCTAGAAGTTAAAGTGCTTCTTTTTGGACGAATTAAAACATCTGAATAATCTAATTTGACTTCATTTTCTATTCTCATACCAGTAATATGATAACACATAAATTTAATAAAGGCAGTAAGTTATCTTTTAAGCACGCCATGTGATATTATATTTTTATGAGCTATTGGCCTTTACTTTTATCAATACTTCCATTTATTGTTCTTATTTATCTACTTTTTAGGAGAAAAACCAGCCTGCTTTTTGCTTCTGGAATTACTTTAGTTATTTATAATTTTCTTGCGATATTCTACTGGAAGATAATCCCAAAAAGCTTACTTATTTCTTATTCTAAAGGGACCATGCAAGCCTTAGATATTTTCTTAATCATATTTGGAGCTATTTTCTTTTTAGAAATATTAAAAGAGCTGGGGGTGTTAAAAAGTATATCTAAATATCTTTCTTTTTTATCAAAGGACTATAGGATTCAAGTTATTTTAATAGCTTGGTTTTTTATTGGGTTCTTAGAGGGCACCTCAGGGTTTGGAACTCCGGCTGCTGCTGTTATTCCTATTTTAGTAAGTATGGGATTTGCCCCTTTTCAGTCTCTTATTGTTGCCTTGTTAGGAAACAGTGTGGTAAGTGTTTTTGGGGCAATAGGAACTCCTATTAAAATAGGACTATTTTCCTTGGGAACAAGCTCTCTTCCTGTGCTTGCTTCAATTTTAAACTTTACTGGAGTTCTCTTGCCTTTATTTATAGTTTATTTTGCAGGAATAGGTAGAAAAAATCACAAAAAAGAGTTTATGGAAATTTTACCATTTGTTGTTTTGTCTGGTTTCTTGGTTCATTTTTTTGCTTATATTTCAGCTAGATTTTTAGGGGTAGAATTTCCTACATTAATAGGCTGGTTGGCAGGATTAATAGTAATAATTCCTTTAATTAAGCTTGGAGTGTTAATTCCTAAAGAGGAAGTTCCTCTTGAGAGAAAAGAAGATAAAGAAATAGAGTCTAAGCTGTCTCTCTTTAAATCTTTTTTTCCTTACATTGTTCTCATAACTTTTCTTCTTCTAGGAAAGTTTATAATAGGAACAAGGGGGCTTTCTTTTAATTTGGGATATCCAGCAGAATTTAAGATTTTTAATCCTGGGTTAATTTTTATCCTAACAGGGATTTTGACTTCTTTTATATATAAAAATAAAGTAAAAAATTCTGCTAAATCAGCAATAAAGAGGTCCTTAAAACCATTATTAATACTAATCATAATATTAGCCACAGTTCAAATTATGGTAAATGTTGGAAATAATGCTTCTGGTTTTCCCTCAGCAATGCAGTCAATTTCCCTAGCGTCTGAGACTCGCTTTCTTCCAATCATTACTCCATTTGCTGGAGCATTTGGTGCATTTCTAACTGGAAGTGTTACTTCGTCCAACATTATGATGGGAAATATAATAAACAATGCTTCTGTGTCAATGGGACTCAATGTTGATTTTCTTTTGGCTCTCTTGGCTGTAGGGGCTGGAGTAGGTAACATGTTAGCTTTAACTAATATATTAACAGCGGAAGCAGTTCTTGGTTTAAAAAATTCGGAGGTAAAAATAGTTAAGTCTTTATTGATACCTAGTTTAATAATGCTACTGCTCCTTGCTTTTATAGGAGGTTTAAGAGTTTTAATTAATTTTTAAAGATATGAATATATATAAGATAAGAGTAATATCGGAGTCTAAAAAAGAAGAAGTAGTCAAAAAGGATAAAAATACCTATGTCATTAAAGTAAAAGAAAAAGCAGAAAGAAATTTAGCCAACAATAGAACCAGAGAGATATTATCTAGTGTTTTTAAGGTGGAAAAAAAGGCTGTACAAATAATAAAAGGACACCATAGTCCGAGTAAGTTAGTCAAGATTCATTTGCCTAAGGATTTGTTATAATATAAGTATTACTATTAATTCTTTTTAAAAAAATATGAAAATAAATATAAAAGCAACTAATATAGAACTAACAGATGCCATTAGGGATTATGTTAATTCTAAGGTAGGAGTAGTGGAAAAGTTTTTAAAGAACGATAAAGAGGAATTAATAATTCAGGCAGAAGTTGGGAAAACTTCAAATAAGCACAAAAAAGGAGATTATTTCAGAGCAGAATTTAATGTAGAAGTGTCTGGGAAAAACTACTATGTTTCTTCTCAGAAAAGTAATTTATATGAAGCAATAGATGATGCTAAGGATCTTTTGTTTAGAAAAATAGGTTACTCCAAGGACAAAAAAAGAACCCTAGTGAGAAGGGGAGCAAAATTGATAAAAAGAATGGTTAGAAGTTCTTCTCGAGACACTCAATCCTAGTTTATTTTTCTTTTAAAAAATTTTGATAGTCAACTTCTTTTTTTCCTTCAGGGATAATTTTTTCAATAACAAAATTGCCATCAACAAAGGAAGCCTTGGTTACTTTAATACGAATATTTTTATTATTCTTATTAATGAAAAAATAAACACTAGGCCATTTTTGATAAGCCCTGTATTTATTCCAATTAATTAGATCATCATCATTTATGTCTATAAGACCATCTTCCTTTTTTATTTTTTTACAATAAGTTACCCTTTCTTCTTCTTGTTCTGTTTTTTGTAGCCCCCCTTTTTTTATACTAGACAGCATATCTAATAGCAAATAGGCTCCCTCTTCTATTAACTTTTTTTCCAAATCTATCTTTAGTGTATGCAGACCAAGGTCTATTTTCTTGGAAGACAAAATTGGACCACTGTCTAATTTATGTTTAATTTCCTGAAGAGTAACCCCTGTTTCTTTTTCTCCAGACAAGATAGCAGACTCCAAAGGAGAGGCTCCTCTGTATTTTGGCAGTAAGGAATAATGAATATTGACAGACTTAAATTTTGGATATTCAATTATGTCTTCTGGTAATATTTTTCCGTAAGCTACTACAACATATAGCTCTATTGATTTTTCTTTAGTTAACTTAAACAATATCTCTAAAAAGTCTTGGTCTAATTTTTCTGGCTTAAGACATTTTATTTGATTGTTTTCAGCCCACATTGAAACAGGAGAAGGTTTTAGTTTTAATTTTCTTCCAGATTTTTTATCAGGAGTAGTAATAATTAAAGAAGGAGTATGGCCATTTTTTTTAAGAATGTCCAGTGTTGAGGTGGCCACTTCTGGAGTGCCAAAAAAAGCAAATTTTATTTTATCCATTTTATTATTTTAGACCCCTTAGGTATTCTAATAGTTTTTCTATTTTAATAGTTTTCTGAGATCTATTACTCATATCTCTGACTATTGCTGTGTTTTCTAGGGCTTCTTTTTGTCCAAAAATAATAGCATACTTCATTCCCATTCTCTCTGCTGTAGCCAACTGAGAGCTCAGGTTGTCCTTGGAGATTGACTGAGCTATAGGAATTTTTCCCTTCCTTAGTACTTCAATTAGATTTAAGGATTTTAATTTAGCATCAGACCCTAATTGTATAAAATATATTTTTGGTTTTCTCATTATTCTTGGACTTAATTTTGAGAACCAAGGTGCTTCTATGACTCTATCAACACCCAAGGAGATACCAACAGCAGGAACATCTTTTTTGCTTCCTAACTGCTTTCCTAAGTAGTCATACCTTCCGCCTCCTGTAATTGCTATCCTTCTTCCAGTTTCTTCATCCTCTTGAACTATCTCAAAAACAGTACGAGTATAATAGGATAAACCTCTCACAAGACATTTATTAATAGAGTAGGGGATTTCTGCCTCTTCTAAGTATTCTAAAACCTCCTTAAAGTGTTTTTTACAAGCAGGGCAAAGATGAGAAAGTGAATCAGGGGCACTCTGGTTTAATTCAATTGTTTTTTCCTCTTTGGAGTCAAGGACTCTTAAGGGATTTGTTTTCAACCTCTCTTTGTCTATGGTGGGTAGTTCGTTTATATTTTTACGATAAAAAGAAGCTAACTCTTTAATATAAGATCCTCTACACTCCTTGTCCCCAATAGAATTAATTTCTATAGACAAATCCTTAGCTCCAGCTTCAGACAAAATAGTCATAGCGGTTTTAATAACTAGAGCATCCAGTATACTTTTTTCGCTTCCTAATATGTCCAAATCAAATTGATAGAATTGTCTATATCGCCCTTTTTGTGGTTGGTCATGTCTAAAGACAGGGCCATAACTATAAAACATTTGAGGTTGAGGAAGAGATTGCATTCCATGCTCTATGTAGCTTCTCATTAAGCCAGCAGTGTGCTCTGGCCTAAGAGCCAACTGATCGCCTCCTTTAGTTCTCAGAGTGTACATTTCTTTTTCTACAACATCGGACCCCTCTCCCATTGAAGAAAAAACACTTTTGTTTTCTACCATAGGTGTTTCCAGGGGCTTAAATCCATAGTACATAGCAATCTCTTGAGCTTTTTCAAAAAATCCTTGAAATTGGTAGTATAAATCATTGCTAATATCTCTCATTCCTTTTACAGAGAAATAAGGAGCTTTTGTATTTTTTTTATTCTTCATTATTTTTTAATGCTTCCTGGTAAGTAGGATATATTATAAATTGGTAATAATCTTAAATAAGCTTTTCCTATTATAAATTTTCTAGACAATGTTCCCCAATGTCTAGAGTCAGAGCTTTTGTTACGATTGTCTCCCATGACAAAATATTCATCATCTTTAGTTCTGTATACTGAAGAGGTCTCAAAGTCTTCATTAATATATGACTCATCTAATAAAAAGCCCTCGGGATTGTCTTCATTAACTATTAGGGTTTTTCCATTTTCTATCTTAATTGTTTCATTTGGCATTCCTATAATTCTTTTTATAAAAAAAGTTCTTGTGTTATTTGGATAACGAAAAACAACAACATCTCCCCGTTTTGGTTCTCCCAAAATAAGAGAAATTTGATCTATAATCAAATAATCTTTGTTTTCAAAATTAGGGATCATTGAGTCTCCGCTTACTACAAATGGTTGAGCTATAAACATCCTAATTGGAACTACAATAGCCACAGAGATTATGATAAATTTAATTAATTCCCATAGATCGCTTTTTTGATTTTTTATCTTAGTTTTTTTGTTCATGTATAAGTATTCTATCATATAATTATGATTGACATGGAGTCTATAGTTGTGCTCTTTTCATTTTTTAAAAATTTTTAGTGTGATATAATAAATTTTATGATAGTAATTGGATTAGGAAATCCTGGAGAAAGTTATACAAGAACCCGACACAATGTAGGGAGGATTTTGTTAATAGAAATTGCTAAAAAATTTGATTTTAATAATTGGAAAAATGAAAGCAAGTATAAACTAGAAAAAAGCAAAGGAGACATAAATGGAGAAAAATTTGAGTTCATACTACCCAATACTTACATGAATGAGTCTGGGCAAGTGGCTTCTTTTGTTGCTAAGGATAAAAAAAAGATAAACAAATTAATAGTTGTATACGATGACATAGATTTGCCTTTTGGAAACATCAAGATTTCTTTTAACAGAGGATCAGGGGGACACAAAGGACTAAGTTCCATTATTAAAAAATTAAAAACACAGGAGTTTTTAAGAATTAGGGTAGGGGTGTCTCCCAAAACACCTAGTGGTAAAATGAGAAAACCAAAAGGGGAAGATGCAGTATTAAAGTTTTTGCTAGGCAATTTTAGAGATAAGGACCTAGGAGAGATAAAAAAATTATCACTAAAAATAGCAAATATACTAGAGCTCGTTTCTAAGGAGGGAAGAGATAAGGCTATGTCTCTATACAATTAAAAAAAAACCGATTGCTCGGTTTTTTTTAATTAATTTTTATTTTACCAACTCTTGTTTTTTCTTTGAATCGTCCAGGTGTATCAGGGTCATCTTCTGATCTTTTGCCTCAAATAGGGTAACCTGGAAGTCATAATTCTTTCCAAGTTCCAATGTTTCTCTTAATTCGTTTTCACCTCCGAAGCTAGAATTATGGACTAAGCCAGCTACTCCTTGCTTGATGGAAACAAGTGCTCCGTGTTTATTAAATTTAATAACTACACCAGAAACAATGTCTCCTTTTTTAAGGGTACCATCAAACTCTTTCCAAGGATTTTCCCTTAAGGCTTTTATGGATAGAGAGATTTTCCCTTCTTTGATTTCTATTATTTTTGCTTTTACTTTTTCTCCTACTTTGAACATACTTCTAGGGTCTTCAACTAAGCCCCAATCTATTTCTGAAATATGAACGAGCCCTTCTAGTCCTTCTTCCAGCTTTAAGAAAATTCCGAAGTCCACAATACCAGCAACTTCACACTCTAGTTCATCATCTAGATTATATTTTCCTATAATTTCTTTTCTTTCTTCTGGGTTGTTGTCTTTTTCAGAGAAAATTAACTTACCTTCTTTTGGTAGAGCAGAGATAATAACAACATTTATTCTTTTTCCTATTAACTGTTTTAATTCTTTCAATATTTTTTCTTTATCAGAATCCTCCACTCTTGGGTAATGCTCACTCTTTAGTTGGCTAGCAGGAAGGAAACCAGCAATTCCTTGCCAGTCTAAGATTAAACCACCTTTATTAGCTTCTTTAACAGTCAATTCAATAGGGGTCTTAGCCTTTATTGCTTCTTCGGCTTCATTCCAAATTAAAGCCTGCCTGGCCTCTTTTAGTGATAGTTCTATGTAGCCATCTTCATTGTTGGCGTCAACCACTTTGGCTTTTATAGAGTCTCCTATATTTATTTTTCTAATTAACTCTCTGGCATTAATAAACTCTCTACCATAAATTATTCCTGTTCCAAAAGGAGACAAGTCTATAAAAACAGAAGATTTTAAAATAGAGATAACAGGACCCTCCACTAGGGCTTCAAGCTGGGGAGGCATCTCCACTCTCTCTAAATTTTTACTACGACTAACTTCTTCTTCTGCCTTAGTGTCTTTTTCTAAATCACTTTGATTATCTATAATTTCATTCATATAATAAAAAAACCGCTTTTTGCGGCGCGGTTTGGATTTCTTGTTTAAGCCTTAAGCGTTCACAAGGGTTAATTTCCAAGCCGAGCTTATAATAACAACAATATAGTACACAATAACTATAAAATCAAGTAAAAAAACATTTTTTATTCTTTCTATTTTACAATAAGTTTGTTATAATTAAAAAATGATAATCACATATTTTGGTAAGCAGTTTTTTAAGATAACACAGGGAGACCTAACAATAGCATTTAATCCTATCAGTAAAAATTCTAAGTTTTCAGGGAAAGTTCCTAAATTTGGGTCAGATATAGCTTTGTCTACAACGAATCATCCTGATTACAATGGTTTTGGAACAGTAACTCATGGAGAAAATGCGCCTTTTAAAATTTATGGAGCTGGTAGTTATGAGATAGAAAAAATTATTATAGGAGGAGCTAGTTCAGAAAGTTTTTTAGGAGAGCAGAAGTACATAAATACTATTTATAATTTAACTGTAGATAATATATCAATTTCTTTCTTAGGCCCTTTGTCTAGCATAGACTTAGGTCCTGATGTTCTGGAAAAGATAGACAGTCCAGATGTTTTATTTTTACCAATAGGGGGAGGTGATTTAATAGAGCCAGAAG
>CAZTAH010000007.1:0-13092 GCA_964611515.1 uncultured Candidatus Saccharibacteria bacterium
ACAAAATCATATCCTAGAAGCATTGCAATATAGACCAAGAGAAAACTAATATAATGCTAGGACCGTTCTAGGTTTTAAGTAGGTAGCGGTGAGCAAGCTCGCATGCCAATATCTCCACACCCAATGGGAGGTGTATTAGCTATGGGGACCTGCCCGCACACTAATATCTCTACGCCTGATGGAAGCACAGGTTTGTGATGGGGGCCTGTCCCCACACCAATATCTCCACACCTAATAGATTATTAGCTGTTGAGGGCCTGTCCCCACACCAATATCTCCACACCTAATAGATTATTAGCTGTTGAGGGCCTGTCCCCACACCTACTTCTCGTTATTCTTAGAAGTAGGTGTGGGGGTAACCAAACGGACGGCCGTCAGTCTTGTTACACCAAGAGTTTTTTGTCTTTATTTTATAAGGGTTATTTTTGATTTTTAGATTTAATCTTCTTTAATTTGTATTTCTGTTTTAGCCCTTATGGAGCAATGCTTATTCTATACTCAACTTGCGCGATCGTGCACTTTGAGTATAGAGAGACCCTTATAAAATAAGGGTTGTTTTTGATTTTAAGGATTAAGTTTTTTCTGATTTTTGTTTCCAGTTTAATCTTTATAAAACAAGGGGCTTGTCCCGCGTAGCTTTAGCGAAGTGGGAACTGTCCGCACACTAATATCTCCACACCTGATAGATTATTAGCTGTTGGGGGCCTGTCCCCACACCAATATCTACACACCTGATAGATTATTAGCTGTTGGGGGCTTGTCCCCACACCAATATCTACACTCCTAATGGAGATATTGGTGTGGGGGTAACCAAACGGACGGCCGTCAGTCTTGTTACACCAAGAGTTTTTTGGTCTTATAGCACAATGGTTATTTTTTGGTTTGAGGATTATCTTAATTTAAAAAAAACCCCCAGTTTCATTCTGAAGGAGTTTTATTTAATTACAAAAAGCAATGGAAATATGGGTTCGTGGGGGCCTGTTCCCACACCTATATTTCCATATATAATAATGCTTTTTTATTATTAGCAAATATTTATTTAATTTAAAAAAACCCCCAGTTTCATTCTGAAGGAGTTTTATTTAATTACAAAAAGCAATGGAAATATGGGTTCGTGGGGAAAAACTAAAACGGTGGTTTCATTTTTGAGCCATTAGCATTTTCTATCTCAAAGTGTAAGTGCGGACCTGTTGATCGCCCTGTGTTTCCTAGTGCTCCAATTACTTCTCCCTGTGAAACCTTTTGTCCCGTAGAAACATTAACCTTGCTTAAGTGAGCATATACTGTTTTTGTTCCATTATTATGAGAAATTTTTATGTAGTTTCCGTATCTTCCTCCACAATTAGTGTCTCCAACCCTGCACCCTGTTACTACCTTAATCACTTGTCCAGAAGCAGATGCTTTTATTGGTGTCCCCGTTGTATTTCCTATGTCCACCCCATAGTGAAAGCCTCCTTTTCTTGGTCCATAAGGAGATGTTATTACTCCTGCTACCGGCCTAATGTAGTAACTAGTATCTACTTTAGTGTTTGAAGCCTTGCTTCCCCCTGATGTTGCACTACTGACCACTTTTTTAATAATTCCGTTTGGAATAAAAACAAGATCTCCTATACTTAAAACATCTTCCTTGCTTAGTCCATTAAAGATAAAGATGTCTTCGCTTTCTGCTTCATATTTTTGAGCCAACTTACTTATTGTGTCTCCTTTGTCAACTATGTGTTTAACCCCTGTTACGGGCAAGATGTTTAATTTTTGTCCAATTAATATCTTTTCCCCAGAAATGTTGTTTTCCCATCTAATTGTATTAGTTGACACATCAAAATACTCTGCTATTTCAGAAAGAGTGTCCCCTTCTTTTACTGTATATACTATAATTTTCTCAGATAAAGGACTTTTTTCTATCTCCTCTGTTTCCGCCCACCAATATGGAGTGTGATTGTATATAAAAGAATCTCCTTGAACTATTAGAACTTCTTCTTCTGTATTTAAAGACAGGTTTGGGTTAGAAGAAGCCTCTAATAGAGGAATATTCTGAGAGTTTAGATGATTAGTCAAAGAACTCTCAATTGTCTCCTTCTCATCTGCCTTAACTTTTTTTCCAAAAATAAATGCCTCTGCTTGAATAGGCGCCACATTAGAAACAATTAAAATAAGCACCAAAGACACCTTAAGTATCAAAGTGTTACAAAATAAAGGTATTTTAACTCTAGAGCTCCCTATACTACTGGGAATTTCTTCTGAGTTTTTTGTAGTTTGTTTTATAAGTCTTTTTAATTTATGTAGTTTTACCCCTATTTAGGAATTACAGCACGACCGCATGACGAAAACTGTAATTATCCAAGTAAAACAAACATAATTATTACCATCATCCAGAAATGCTTGAAAAATAAAGCTTTTTTCAGACTAACTTGATTGTAAGGCTTGTCTATAAAACCCTACATTTATAGGGTATCGTAGATAAAAAGCTAAGTCAAATGAGTTATTCACAGGTGAAATAATTACGGAGGCCCCTAAATAGGGCCTTCTTTTTTTGAATTTAAACACTCAAGCAAAAGGGTTCTTGGTGCCTTAAAAAAACTAAAAAATTTTAGTTGATTGTGATATAATTTAACATAACAGAAAAAATACAGTTCTTTTTTATTAACTAACCACATGTTGTAAAAAATAAAAACAACAATATCAAGAAAAAACAAAGAACATGGAAAAAGCTTTTAAAAAACAAAAACCGGAGGATTCAAAAATAAATACGAATCCAACCCTAAGCAAGGCCAAGATCGGTCTTAATCAGTTTAGAGCTGAGATTAGAGAAAACAAAAACTTAAAAAAGAAGGAAAAGTTAGACGCCCTTAGGGCCCAGAAAGAAGCAGGGGAAAAAAAGGCCAAAAGAATTCAAAAAGAATATGATGAGGGGAAAATTGGAGCAGGTGCCCTAAGGGAAAAAAGAGCAATTGAAAAACTAGGCAGAAAACTAGATAGAAAGTCTGACAAACTACAAAGCAATATAGAAAACAGGGAAAATAGGATTAAGTTGCTAATAAACAAAAGAGACGCTGTTGCCGAGAAAATGATCCTTCGTTATGAAAAAGAATTAAATCCAGTAGAAGCCCGCTTGGAAAAAATGAAAGAGAGGAGAGACAAAATTGAGCTAGTTTGCCTAGGTAATGAAGTTAAGATTGAAGATCAGAAGAAAAAAATAGACCATCTTGCTAAAGAAAAAGAGGATTTAATAGAAAAACTTGAAGAAAGTAATCTTTATGGGAAAGAAGCCAGAAAACACCCTAGTGTCTTATTGTTGGAAAAACAAATAGAGGATGGTTACTCTAATTTAGCAATAATGAAAGAAGAGAATGTCTTACAGAGAAAGGAAATAAACTCCTTGATTGCCAAGCTTGATAAAAAGGCTCAGCCTCACAGAGACAAAAGAGATAGATTTGTTAGAATAAAGGAAAACAGGCCTCTTGATGTAAAGCTAGAAGATAGACCATTTTTAGAAGAGCCTTCTCATTATGAAAAAACAAAAGCTCATTTTAGGGTAAAAAGCGAAGAGCCAAAAACAAGAACTCCCCACCACCACTCTTCTCCTAGCGTAAGGCCTAGTCCTGTCAGAGCAACAAACAGAGAGAGAGCTCATTTTCCGACAACAAGACCCACACAAGAGAGAGTTGCTTACCCAGCAAGAAGAATGGAGCCATTACAAGAATTAGCACAAGAAAGGGAACGCCCTCTTATAGAAGAAAAGGGGGAGAATTTGTTTATGGAAAAAGAAAACACCTTCTCAGACTGGGTAGAAAAATATAATGATTTTATTACAACTAGTCCAGAATATTCTAAGGATGAAAAAAATGCCTTGTTGTTAGATAAAGAAGAATTAATAGGAGGAACTAGGTTAAACGAAGGGGTCAACCTTAAGAGAGATAATTTTGAGGAAATCATTAAGTCTTACTATCAAGCAAAAGAGGTTCCAGAGAATTATTATGAAGAAATCCTGGATAATCTTAAAGAAGACACTGAGGGAGGGATAGAAAATGTCTTTACAGACAAAGAAAATGCTTTTTCAGGTTGGATAGAAAAATATAATGATTTTATTGCAACTAATCCAGAATATTCTGAAAATGAAAAAAGCTCTCTCTTGCTAAACTCAGATGAGCTAATTAAGGCCACTCGGCTAAATGGGGACATTGGTGTTTCAAGAAATAACTTTAGAAAAATAATTGAAACTTATTATCAAATGAAAAAAGTATCGGGAGAACATTATAAAAACATTATAAGTAACTTTGAAGAACCTTATGACAACGAGTAACAATAAAGAAGAATTGGAAAACGAAATAGCAGAACTATTAAAAAAAGCGGAAGGCATTAATCAAGAGTCAGAAAAAATATCAGAAGACTTTAAAAATGAAATAGAGGAAGCAAAAAAAGAGCTAGAAGAAGACAGGGATTTCATAATGGGAGAACTAGAGTCCCTAAGAGAAGAAGAGGACAAGGCGGAAAAGGAATTAGACGAAATACTAGAAGAAGCAGAGAGAGAAGGTCTTTTAGAAGAGTAAGGATAAATAAAACTTGTCTTATCTTGAGTTTTTAAATGAAAAACAAAAAGAGGCCGTCTTGTCAACCAACGGACCTCTTTTGATTGTGGCAGGCGCTGGATCAGGAAAAACCAGAGTCATTACTCATAGAATTATCCACCTGATCCACGAAGGAGTTGATCCTGAAAAAATTCTAGCTATTACTTTTACAAACAAAGCTGCAGAAGAAATGAGAGAGAGGGTTTTTGCCTTACTAGAAAACAGAGAGCATGGAAATAAAATCCAAATTGATAATTTTGGAAATTTTTTATATTCTCCCCATATATCTACATTTCATTCTCTTGGCGTAAAAATTATTAAAGAAAATTCTTCTTTTTTGGGACTAACTAGGCATTTTTCTATCTTAGATGAAAGCGACTCTCTTTCTGTTGTTAAAAATTCCATGAAGGAGTTGGGGATAGATCCCAAAAACCAAGATCCTAAAAAAATAAAATCTATTATTTCAAAAGAGAAGGGAAACTCCATAACTGCTAATAATTATTTCAATCAAGCTCGTAGTCATTTTCAAAAAATGATAGCTTCTATTTGGTTAAACTACGAAAAAGAACTAGAAAAAGAAGGGGCTCTGGACTTTGATGATCTTTTGCTTAAAGCAGTTCACATCCTCTCCTCCAGTCCAGAAATTCAAAAAAAATATCAGAAACAGTGGACTCACATACACATAGATGAGTATCAGGACACTAATTATGTTCAGTATCAAATAGTGAAACTCTTAACTGGTGATAAGAAAAATATTTGTGTAGTAGGAGACACTGATCAAAATATTTATAGCTGGAGGGGTGCTAATATGAAAAACATGTTCTCATTTGAGAAAGATTATTCTGGAGCAAAAATTATAGCCCTAGAGCAAAACTATCGCTCTACTAAAACAATCATAGAAGCGGCCAATAAAATTATTGAAAAAAACCAGTATAGAGTTCCAAAAAATTTATTTACTAAAAATAATGATGGGCAAAAAATAGCCCTTCGTGAGTGCTACAATGAAACAATTGAGTCTGTCTACATAGCCAGAGAGGTTAAGAAGATAATATCCTCTGGGGTAAGGCCGGAAGACATTGCTGTCCTATATAGAACGAACTTCCAATCCAGAGCAATAGAAGAAGCTTTTCTTGGTGAAAATATTCCATATCAAGTTTTAGGGGTAAGGTTTTTTGAAAGAAAAGAAATTAAGGACATTCTTTCTTATTTAAGAGCATCACTCAACAGACAAAGCTTAATTGACATTAAAAGGATTATAAATTATCCCGCCAGAGGAATTGGCAAGGTTACAATTGCTAAGCTTTTTTCTAATTTAACCAAAAAAATCCCCTTGAGAACAATGGCAAAAATTAATGATTTTTATCAAATCCTTGAAGAAATAGAAGTTTTTTCACAAAAAAATAAACCAAGTGAAATAATTAAATTTATAATGAAAAGAAGTGGAATAGAAGAGGAGTTAAAAAATGGGTCAGCAGACGACTTAGACAGAATAGAAAACATTAAAGAGCTAGTCTCTTTAGCTGCTAGATATGATAAAATAGAGAACGGGCTAGAAAAATTAATGGAAAACTCAGCCTTGTACAGTGAACAAGATTCTTTATTAGAAAAAAATGGTGGAGTAAAACTAATGACGGTTCATGCCTCTAAGGGTCTAGAATTTAAAGTGGTATTTGTTAGTGGCCTGGAGCAAGGACTGTTTCCCTTGAGTAGGGATGAAAACAAAAAAGAGGACCAAGAAGAGGAGAGGAGGTTGTTTTATGTAGCAGTCACCAGGGCAAAAGAAAAACTATATTTGTCTTTTTCTTCCATTAGAACTATTTTTGGAAACAAGCAAGTAAGTATTCCTAGTGAGTTTATATATGACATTCCACAGGAATTAATTGACTTTGAGCAAGTTTATTACTCCAAAAGAGAAAGGACTATTTATATTAATTAAAAAATGATCCATCGCCCAAAAAAATCTTTAGGTCAGAATTTTTTAAAATCCAAAAAAACACTAGGGTTAATGTGTTGGGGCGGAGAAGTTAATAAAAATGATTGTGTCTTGGAGATTGGGCCAGGGAAAGGAGCCTTGACTGAGGTGCTCTTGGGTCTAGGGGTAAAACTTATTGCTATTGAAAAAGATGATGATCTTTTTCTTTTTTTGAGAGAAAAATTTTCAGAACAAATCAAAAGTGGACAATTAGTTTTAAAACATCTGGATATTTTAGATTTTAAAACAGAAGAAATTAAAAAAGAGTATAAGGTTATAGCCAATATTCCTTATTACATCACTGGTTTAATAATAAGAAAATTTCTAACAACTAAAAACCAGCCCTCCAAAATGGTTCTTTTGATTCAAAAAGAAGTAGCTGAAAGAATAGCTAAAAAGAACAACAAGGAGAGCGTTCTTTCTCTTAGCGTAGGGGCTTATGGAGACACAAAGTATATATCCACTGTTTCTAAAAAACTCTTTAGCCCCAAGCCAAAAGTAGATTCTGCTATAATTTTAATTGATAATATTTCTAGAAAAAACTTCTGGAACAAAAAAGAAGAGGATTATTTTTTCAACCTGATTAAAGCAGGATTTGCTCATAAAAGAAAATTGCTAATTCGTAACCTGGAGAAGGTTGTGGGGGAGAAAAAAGAGCTTGTTTTAATTTTTGAAGAACTGGGAATAAATCAAAGGGTCCGCTCAGAAGATCTTAGTCTAGAAAAATGGTTATCTTTATCAGAAAAACTATTAAATAATTAGGATTTTTACCAAAAAAATAATATAATATAAACTATATAGAATAAAATGGATGATCATAAAAAATATCTGCCAAGTAAGAATTTCACTAGCTTAATCTTAGTGCTTGTTGTTCTTGTCCTTGTTTTTCTTTCTGGGAAAGAGGTTTTTTCTTTGATTAAAAACAGAGAAAAAAGAGGATCTGTGAAAGACCCTGAGATAGTTACAATTAAGGACATTATGGAGGAAGATCATAATAATAATGGTATCCCTGATTGGGAAGAAGCTTTTTGGGGCCTAGATCCTAAAAAAGACGGAGAAAAAAACAGAGAAATTGTTCTTGAAAAAAGACGACTAGCCAACCAAGTGATAGCAGAGGAGCACGGAGAAGAACCGATCATTCTGACAGAAAATGAAATTATGTCCCGAGACTTCTTTATTGCTATTCTTGCTTTATCTGAAGCAGGAGAGTTAAATGAGGAGTCTGCCTTAGCCATGGCAGAAACATTGGGAGAAAAAGTCATAGCAACCCCCCTGGATGATGTTTATCTTGAAAGTGATTTAATGATAGATTATAACCCTACTGTTGAGTCTGTTTTTGGATATGTGGAAAAAACAATGGATCTTTTTGAAAAATATTATAATGAAAAAGATCTTGGGGAAGAGATTAAATTACTAGCAATAGGAATAGGGGAGCAAGACCAAATTGCAATGAGGGCAGTTAGATCCATTGCCGAAGGCTATCGTCTTTTAGGGAGGGAATTAGTCAAAACCCCAGTAGTGGAAAATCTGTCTTATGTTCATTTGGAAATGGCTAATAACTGTGAGAAGATTGCTGTTTCCATAGAGGGAATGGCTTCATCAATTGATGATCCGGGATTGGGGTTGAAATCTTTAATTAATTATCAAAAATACAGCGATGCTCTTATAGAAAGCCTAGAGATATAAAAACCTATTTAATTTAAAATAAAATTGTTATAATAAAAGAGTAAATTATGGTTAAAAAGAAAAAATTAAAAACAAAAATCGCAGTTTTTTCTTTTATTGTATTATTTTTATCTTCTAGTTTCTTGCCCAGCCAACTAAATGCTGCTCCTTTGATCACTTGGGACAACCCAAACAGTAAAGGGTATGAAAATCCTTTTAAGATCTCTTGGGACACTGTTATTACTGCTGATCTCTTAACTCAAGTTGTTGGTTGTACTGGATTGACCAACAAACTAGCTAGAACAATTCTTTGGACAAGAGAGAAAACTAGGCAATTTTTTAAAGAGTTATTAACTGAAAAAACCGCAGGCACAGTTTGTAGAATTGTGAAAGGAGGAAGCCAGACCGCCTTAGGGGCTACCCCAGGGGTTGTTTCCAGCAATCTGCCCAAGGGGATTGATTGGGCTATTGATTGTGGCGATGTCTCAAATCCGACATATGACCCCAAGGTACTAAACATGCTTAAAGAGCAAGAAGAAAAAGAGGATCAAAGAGAGTTCACGAGACAGTGTTTTAATGGAATCGCTTTTACTTTAGCCAAAAATCAATTAACAGCCATCGCGAGAAATACAATAAATTGGATTAATGCCGGATTTGACGGAAATCCACTTTTTGTCCAATCCATGCGTTCTGTTTTAGGTAGTGTGGAGAGAAATGTAATTGAGCCAGCCATATACTCTCTAGCAGATGGAGCTTTCCCTTACGGAGAAATGTTTTCTCGCTCATATATTAACAGGATGAGAGTGGGTGTCCCCCGTGGTTCCAGCATGCTGTCTCATTTGGCTTCTAATATAGCTGATTATGTTATTGTTGATTATAGAGATGACCCAAATCTAACTGCCTCTGAAAACCAGAAACGACGAGAAGAGATAGCTATGGAAAAATTTAAGGATGATTTTACTGAAGGAGGATGGAACGGTTGGTTGTCTATGACTCAAATAGATGCAAATAATCCTTTGGGCTTCTATTCAGCTGCCGCGGATATAATTAGTAATACAGCTGAGGTTTTAACTCAAGACGCCAGAGATGAGATAATACGAGGATCAGGTTATCGTGATCAAAAAGAATGTATAGAGTGGCAAGTCTACAAAAAGAGTACTGAAACACCAGTAATAAAGGAAAAAATAGACCCTATAACCAAACAAATAAAACTAGAGTATGAATTTAGAAAAACAGAGCCATTAGAAGACGATCTCTATGGTGTGTGTGTTAGCCACAAAACCATAACCCCGGGAGCAAACATAAAAGACCAAATGGACGCGATTGCACGAACTCCGATTGAACAACTAGAGTTGGCTGATAATATAAACAGTGTATTAAATAGTGTCTTTAGTGTTTTGTTGTATGCCATTCAAAATCAAGGGTTACCAGGACTTACTTCTGGGAATTATACAAATGACAGTTCTGGTAAGGGTATTGGGGTTCGTTCTTTTTATCAACCAGACTTATCTTCGTCTCCTTCTCAGCTTGGAGGCAGTGGTTATAGAAACAATGAGTTTAGTTTAACCAAAGATCTGGGTAATACTTTTATACATGAATGGAATAATGAATCTAGTTTGGGAGACTGGGATGCTCATAGGAATTGGGTTATAAACCCAAAACCAGGAGATTGTTTTGATGGCTATGGAAATAAAATAGAGTGCCCAAGAAGATTGCAAAAAAACACACCTCCAACTGATTGTATTGGTGATGATGGACAAAAGATCGGTTGTCCTGCCAATGTTTTTTACACTGTGACCGTTCCTGGAAAAACTGAATTAATGGATGGTGAATACAATGGGTGGGCTATTGGTGATAGGGCCTTTTGGGATGGAGCAACATGGCAAAATTGGAAAAGAGGACAACCTAATCCTGTTCGAAATAGGGGTGTTCTCCAGCTGCAAAAGGATTTCTCTATTGCTGCCAAAGAACTACTTTCTTTTTTACCAGGAATAATGCCAAAAATAGGAGAACTTGATTATTGTATTCCTGGGCCAAATCCTTCTTGGGAGACAGTCGCTAGTCTGCACAAGGTCTCTCTTATAGAAATCGCTGCTTCTTTAAACAGTGATTATGACACCAGTGGGAACCTTCTTTCACGAAGCGATGGTGATAATTTCTATATGCCTGTTGAAGGAGACAAGGTTTATGATGAATACTTAAATCTTTTTAAAGACCTGGATGGGAATTTGACTAAATTCTGGAATGAATTTGTTATTACTTCTTTCAAATGGGATCAAATTAAAGATTTTTCTACTCTTCGTGAAATTAGAAGAAAGGACAAAGACGAAAAAGAGCTGATCCAAAGACAGGCTGATCATTTAATCGGTGATATTTCAATGGAGACTAGTTCTTTTATTACTCATTATAATGAAATAATTAACAAAAACTTTGGAAAAGGCAGCCTTTTGTGGCAGGAGTTCCTAATGAGAGAAGACACTCCTATTTTAGAAAAAAACCCTGCTTTTCTTCCTATGATTTCTGCAGGAAGCAAAATAACAGGACAGATGCTTGCATATGACGAAGAAATAAAAAATCTTAGAAAAGAAGTAGAAGAGGAAATAATACGAGCAGAGTCTAATATTTTTAAATTAGGTGAAATAGAAAAAGAAGTAAGTGCCATAATTAGAAACGCGCAGGAAAGAAGAGCAGTAGAAATGGTTAAAAAGATAAGAGAAGAAGAAAATAATCCTAATTTCAGTCTAGATGATTTTAATAGACTATTTAAAGAGTGCATAAAGGAAGAGAATATAAACTACTATGACATAGATGTAATTGTGTCTGACACAGGAAACGAAGCAGAGAGATGTGCTGATGGAATAGATAATGATGGAGACGGTTTTATAGACATGGATGACATTGATTGCCAATTCCCCTTGTCCTCTAGTGGCGACAGCTTGCAAGACACAATGAACAAAGACTCAGGGTTTGGCGTTGGGTCTGACTCAGGATCATATGGTAGCGGATATAACACTATGACTAGTGGAGATACTTCTTCTCGGCCAAAAGTGGTAGAAAACAAAGATGAGGTAAGCTCTATGGGCCCACTTGTTATAGGAAAACCAGTTTGCTCTAGTTTTTCCTTTGCTTGCTCTAGGGGAAGAGTGGAAAATAAAAATGAGGGTAAATACAAGGACACCTGGACATGCTTATTAAACAATGCTCCTGATATAAATAATAAAGAAGCGTGGAAGAAGATAGGGGAGAGAGAAACAGTCGGGGAAGATGGAGAAATGATCAAAGAAATAGACCTCTATATGGTTGAATGTAAAAAGTATAAAGAATTCAGTAAAGGAGCACTGATGGATGCAAGTTCGGATTTTTATCAATCATTATTGGAACTAGAGATTGATGATTCCTCTGTAGATTTTATCAATGCATATTTTAGGAAAAATAAGCCCAATGGAGTGTGGGAAAAAGTTACGTATGCCCTGACCAAATGGATATCGAGCAACAATTGGACCAGTGAAGATTTTAAGGACTTCACTGGTGAATTTGGTAGTACTTTTAAGGAGCTGACGAAAGAGATAGGGAGATTAACACTCGCAACAGCAGCGAATGACCCAGTTGGAAAAGCAATAGCAATATTTAATATAATAGGAGCAGCAGCCAGGTTATTAAAAATGACTTTTATTGATGCATTTCCTGCTGTTAAGGAACTTATGGAAACAATAGTAGACACTTTTAATGAGAAATAAATAAACATGAAAAATAAAACATCTAAAACTAAAATAATTATCCTAATAGTCATTGCAATTGTTGTTGTCTTTCTAATTGGCTTCCTTGTTTACAGAAACAAGAGCAGAACGGAAGAAAGAAGCGGGGGGTTGTTCTCTAATGTTTTTTCAATTCTTCCCTCCTCTAGAGAAATTACCCCCCTAGAAACATTTGCGGGGATAAACATAAAAAAAGATGAGCCTGTTTATGTTTCTGGTGTTGACAGTGAAGGTAATTTAATTATTTCTCCAGCAAGAGGCTTTGATTTGGGTAAAATTTACGGATATGCTAACAGAGACATTAAGATGGGAGAAATAGGGGACATCAGGGTGAATAAAGACTATACACATGGAGCAGATTTATCAGATTTTAAATTCCAGTGTAGTGACGGAATAGATAATGATGGAGACGGTCTTATAGACGACAAGGACCCCAACTGTCATCTAGATGGAGACATCAATAAAGAATATTTACCAAATCACTATTCTGAAAGTTATCCACCGTTTGTAATGCCTGAAATAGCAGACATGGGCCCCAATGAGCTCTTGGGTGCTTGTAGTGATGGCATAGACAATGACGGAGATGGTCTTATAGACGAAGAAGACCCTAACTGTCATCTAGATGGAGACATCAATAAAGAATATTTACCAAACCACTATTCTGAAAGTCGTTATGCCACTAGCTATATAGATCTTTCTGTTGGCCCTGTGACTTTTGACTCAGTTAAGACTGATGAAAAAACAACTTTCTATGCAACTATTTATAATTATGGAACACACTCAACCGGTAGTAGTTTTTATTCTTTCTTCCAAATTCAAAAAATCAAAGAAAGGTCTACTGAGGATGTTTATATAGAAACATTTAGAGTCCCAGAAATTAAAGGAGGGGGTGATTATGTTTCTAGTTTTACTTATCAAATTAAAGATGAAAACATTTATCAAGTCAGGGCTTGTGTCGACAAAAAAGACCCCTCTGATGATGGTACCATTAAGGAAATAAATGAAAATAATAACTGTGGCGGTTGGGTTAGCTTTTCCTTAGATTCTTCTATTCCGGACATGGAAAAAGAAACACTACCACAATGCAGTGATGGAATAGATAATGATGGAGACGGTCTTATAGACGAAGAAGACC
>CAZTAH010000007.1:13192-21868 GCA_964611515.1 uncultured Candidatus Saccharibacteria bacterium
ACGAAGAAGACCCGGATTGTTATACGGGAGGAACACTGGAGGGAAGATATCTCCCCCTTCATGATTCTGAATCAGAAAGACCTTATCAATGCAGTGATGGAATAGATAATGATGGAGACGGTCTTATAGACGAAGAAGACCCGGATTGTTATACGGGAGGAACACTGGAGGGAAGATATCTCCCGGGTCACGACTCAGAGGATCACCCCCCATTAGAGCCAAATATTTGCTTAAAATTATTACCATTAAATTTTACCCCTGAAGAAAAAGCTGATCTTGATGATCTTCTTCGTCGTTTCTACTTATTGGCCCCAGAACTAAAAGACCAAGATGATGTCAAGGTTGTTTATCGAGAGTTAAAACAATATCAGCTTCTTAGAGAAGAAACTGAGCTCTTGATAGATGAGTGCAAGAAAGATGTTCAGGCATTAAAAGATAAGGGGTACGGAGATATGATTATTCAATACGGAAACCCTTGGTATAATTATGATGATAGAGGTAGTTATCTAGAAAAAATAGACGAGAGCATTCTCGCATCTTTTGAGCCAAGGTGTGAGTTTTATAAACCATTTGAAGATAGCGCTGGAAGCGATGCTCTTACCAAGAATAAAAACTGGCTCAAGCGAGCAACCGGAAAAGATAAAGATCTTTCAGAGAATGAAAAAAAGCAGATTTGTGGAAAATTAGGAATGAGTAATTCTAGGCTTGTTTGTGAGATTTATGACTCCTATAATCCTCAAGAATATTGGTCAGAGGTTGTAGAAAACCCTGAGAATCATTACACATATGGGAATGCGTTTATAAAATTTTGGCGCTGGCTGGTAGGTAAAGGTGAAGATGATATAGCAAGATGGAAACAAACTGGATGCAGGTGGGTTATAAATGAAAAGACCTATGTTCAAGAATACGAAGCATTGTTAAATGTGTGGTAAGTGATAAAAATTAAAAATCAAAAAGTGAAAAAAATATTATCCTACATTTTAATACCGGTAATACTGCTACAAATCCTAGCACCTTTTTCGATTGAAGAAGAAAAACCCCTGAGAGTTACCCCTAAAAAAGCAATGGCAGCGCAGAATATTTGGATTGAAAAGGCTAAGGTGTTTGGGGAAGGAAAAAAAACTAACATCAGCTATGAGGTTAGAGGAGATCCACATGAAGAAGATTTTATAAAAACACTTTGGGGATACGGCCCCAGTATTAATTCTGTAGAATCTTACTCAATGGAAATAACAATATTTTCGAGCGAGAACATGGATGATAATGATGTTGTGCATAAAGAAAGAGAGGGATACAAGGCTGGTAAATGGGAATATCAGGTTTCTTTTAATAGAAAACTAGAAGAAAATAAAACATATTATTTAAAACTTGAATTAATTGGTGAGAGTAAAATTAAATACGATCCGATAACGCCAGGAGATCCTCCAACATATTCAACACCCGTAAGAAAGCCCTTGGTAAAAGTAGTAGAAGAATTTAAAACAGGAAAGGATGGAGAAAAGTTTGAACAAGAAATAGATGCTTCGGAGTTAAGACATTCAGTTGATGGCACATACAATGACACAAGGAAAGATGATGTTTTTAATTGTCACATCATAGACAACTTCAGGGGCTGTGTTGCAGAAGTTGCTTATTTGGTTTTGTTTAAACCATCATCTTTTATATTTGCTCTGGCCGGAAAGGCACTAGACTATACCCTCCAGCATTCCTTAAAAGACACTTCTTATCGCTCTGCTTTTGTTGTTGAAGGCTGGGGTATTGTTAGAGATATATGTAATTTATTTTTTATATTCGTCCTGCTTTATATTGCATTTAAGGTTATTCTAAATGTTGGAAAAGGAGGAGATCCAAAGGGGCTAATTATCAATGTTATTATTGTTGGCCTCCTGATTAACTTTAGTCTTTTTGCGACAAGGGTAATAATAGATGCTTCAAATATTTTATCTAGGGTTTTTTATAATGAACAAGTTATTGCTTCTGGAAAAACAGGAAGCGGTGGAGAGATTGAGTTTTCCGCAGCCATAGTAGCAACAGTAAACCCCATTGCTTTATTTCAAGATGCACACAAGGTGGAAGAGATAAGTAACAAAACAGAAGAGGCGGCAAGAATGAGGAATGATGGGCGGCAAGAAAGATTTATTAGTGGTGCGCTGCAAGTAACACTTGGAACATTTATTTTAATATGTCTTCTTTCTGCGGCAATTTGTATTGTGGGTTTTGTTGTTTTCTTAAACCTAACTTTAGTTTTTGTCGCCAGGGTTGTGATGCTCTGGATCGCCATGATTATATCCCCCATTGCTTTATTTACTTATGCCATACCTGAGCTTAAAAACAAAGAGTTTGTTGGATTTGATAAATGGATATCAAATACTGTCTCAATGGCTTTTGTTGCTCCTGTTTTCTGCTTTTTTATGTATATAATTTTAACATTTTTAGAAAGTGGCTTAGGTTTAGTTAATGCCATGGATAAAGGGGGGCTGGATTTCGTTGTCGGAATCTTCCTTCCATTTATTGCCTTAATGTACTTATTAATGCAAGTTAAAAAAATAGCAGTTTCTATGTCAGGGGAAGCCGGAAAATTTGCTTCTGATCTAGGAAACAAAGTGGCTGGAAAAGGACTTGGTCTAGCTACAGGTGGAGCAGCTTGGGCAACGAGAGGAACAGTTGGGGCAATAGGAGCAAGGGTTGCTGGCTCTGAAACCCTGTCTAAATGGGAAGACAAGGGTGGTTTTGCTGGAATGGTTGGTAAAACTGTTAGAAGAGCAGGAGCTGGAGTTGGAAGCAAATCTTTTGACATGAGAAATACTGCCCTAGGAAAAGCTGCTACTGAAGGAATGGGAGTAAAGACTGGCGAGGGCAAGAAAGGTGGTGTTCTTGCTCAAAGAGAGGCCGCTGTTGAAAGAGAGAAGAAACGACAAGAGAGAATGGATAAATTAAGACCGAAGACAGAAGAACAAAAGAGGAAGGAAGAAGCGGAGAGGCAAAAAATAGCACTAGAGAGAAAGAACAAGTCTGACCTAGAAGACGCAGAGAAAGAAAGAGATGACATAGAGAAGAAAATAAAAGGAATTGATGAGCAAATTAAATCTTCTTCTGATCCTGAGGAGATTAAGAAGCTCAGAGCAGAAAGAGAGGAGGAAAGGACAAAACTAGTTGAAGCAAGGAAGAGGGTTTCTTCTATTAAAAAAGGAGGGTCAACAACAGTTCCTAAGAAAGATAAAGATGGAAAAATCATGAAAGATAGTCAGGATAACATAATTTATGAAGACAACTTAGATCAATACAACACAACTAATGGAAACATTTCTCAAAACATTATTACCCAAGTAGAAAAAGATCTTCAGTCAGCAGAACAGGGTGCTAGAGAAGCAGAGAATAAACTTAACCAAGCATTTAGTGGAGGACAAGGAGAAAGAAACCAGGTGGCCCAAGAGCATGCTTCAAAAGAAACTGCTATCAATGATAAATACAGAGGCAAGAGAAACGCAGCATTAAGAAAAAGAAATAATGCAACAGCAAATGTTGAAAACTTTATTCTTGATGAAATCAGGAAGATTAACAACAGCACAACCATGACTGGTGCCCAAAAGTCACTAGAAATCCAAAGAATAAATCAAGATGGAGAGAAAGAGAAGCTAAGAATATCTATGGAAGCAGAGGTTGCTTATAGAGAAGAGATTGAGTCTCTAAATAATTCCGAGCAACTTGAATTGGTTCAAAACAATAATGAAAAGGATGCCGCCATGAAGGCAATAAAAGACAACATTACCGGTCTTACTGAGGCTCTTCGAGAAGCAAGAAGCACCGCAGACGAGGCAAATCAAAACATGGATAGGGCATTGAGGGCGAAGGATCATGCAATGGAACACGGAGGGCTGGGTGCTTCTCAAGAAGAACTTGATGTGAGAATTAGAGCAGAAGAAAGAGTGTTGCGAGAGACCAATCAAGACCAAGCTGGAAGAAGAATAACTACAGCAAATCAATTAATGAGTGGAAACTTCTTTGACTGGTTGTCATCAAGGGGAATTAGTTTAAGTGAAAGCCAGAGGCAACAAATGGCAAATGATCTTTATGGATCAGGAACAAAAAAAGAATAACATATGGAAAAATTAAGTATAAAAATAAAAGAAATGGTGGAAAAACTTCCTAAAATAAATCAGGAAGCAATTAATTCTATTAACTGGATAAAAACAACAGAGGATATTTGTTTACCTTATCTTCTAGAAGAAGATGAAATAAGGATGGTAATAATAGAAACCGCCCTTATTCTTCTTGGCGCTAGTGACGAAAGAGATTTTGTTGGAAAAATTGAAGACCTGGGCTTAAGTTCTTCAAACCAAGAGTCTTTAATTTCTAAAATTAAAGAGTTGGTTTTTATCCCTATTGCTCGTTTTATTGAAACTGATTATAAAAAAAAGATTAAAGGAGAGGGGCAAGAATGGTCAGATAGGGTAAAATTTATCTTGTCGGGAGGAGATTATTCCCATTTTATTAAAAATGATAAAAGATAATTTACAATTAGACATATTGCAAGCAAGAGCAAATCTTCCTCCTTTAACAAAAAGGGCAATTGATTCTATTGATTGGAGAAAATCAGTTAAAACACTAGAGCGGAAGTATAAGCCAGAACAGATAAAAGTTATAGAAGAAAAAACTGAACTCCTTTTGTCTGGATTAATAGAAGTTGATGATTTTCCAGAAGAATTGGGATTTGCTCTTAATTTTTCCAAAGAAAAAATTGCTTCTGTTTTAATAGAATTAAATACTCTTGTTTTTGAAAAAATACAAGAAGCCCTTGAGGGGGAAATAAAGAAAAACACCATAGAACCTAAACTAGATCCTCTTTTTTCAGATCTTCCTAAAAGCACCCAACAGGCAATTGCTTTTTCTGGTTGGAAAGAAAAAACTTATGGAATTGCTGAAAAATACAAACTAAACATAGAGCAAATGGGGGCACTAGAAGAACTAACCCTAAAAGCAATGAGGGGAGAGATACCCTCTGGTAGATATCAAAACCACCTATCTGATAAGATAAATATACCCAAGGAGGTCTTGTTTAATCTTATCCAAGACCTAAATGAAGTGGTCTTAAAAGACATATTGCTTTTAGTTAAAGAGCAAGAAAGAAGGGCTCAGGCAGAAGAGAGCGAGAAAAAAGAAGAAAAAATCCCTACTCCTCCTTATGAGAAAAAAGAAATAAAAAAAGAAACAATTCCCCTTCCTCCAAAAGAAGAAGAGGGTCCCAATGTTATTCCCCCTAAAAAAGAAGGTGTGGTTATAGACAAAACTCAAATACCCCTTCCTCCAAACTACAATAAGAATAAATTTCTTGGAATAAAGGATGAGGAGTCAGGTGAAACTGATGTCCCTTTGGTTGAAAATAAAAAGATTGTTAATGAAACACCACCAAAGACAAATGGGCCTGTTTATCAGGATCCATATAGAGAAAAAATATAATAAAAATGAGATTTAGAGTTCCACAATTTATAGATGTAGAAGATAAGCTTTTTGGGCCATTTACCTTTAAGCAGTTTGTCTACTTGGCTGGAGGAATAGGTTTAATTTTTGTTGTATACAAACTTCTTCCTTTTTTTATTGCCATTATCTTAATTTTACCAATAGCCGGCCTTTCTGCTGCCCTAGCTTTTTATAAACCAAATGGAAAACCATTTGTTTTCATGCTTCAGTCTTTTGTTAAATATATCACCTCAAACAAGCTATACATATGGAAACAAGAAAGGAAAAAAACCGAGAGCGCGGAAGAAGAGACCCCCTTAACCTCATTTGTCCCAATGTCATCTTCCAGTAACCTAAAAGATCTCTCCTGGAGCCTAGACATACAAGATGAGTCATTAATAGAAGAAGAATAAGTTCTCTTTGGGCATTGTGTTATAATTACTTAGATAACCTTAATTTTTATCAACAATATGGCAATTAAATCAAAAAGTTCTCAAGATTTTGTTCCGATTAAAGAAATCCGAAACGGGATTGTTGTCCTTAAGGATGGAAACCTTAGGTCCATTCTCATCACCTCTTCTTTGAACCTGTCCCTGAAGTCTTATGACGAGCAAATAGCTACCATTAGTGCCTTTCAGGGCTTTTTGAATAGTCTTGATTTTCCTACTCAAATATGTATTCAGTCCAGAAAATTAGACATTAGGCCATATCTTTTAACATTAGAAAACAGGATGATGGAACAAGTTGAACCTCTGTTAAAGATTCAAACAAAAGAATACATAGAATTCATCCGAGCCTTCACGGAAGAGTTTAATATAATGACTAAAACTTTTTACATAGTAGTGCCCTATGCCCCAACTTCTTTAAGCTCAGGGGGGCAGATTATGGAGTCACTACTCGGAGGAAAGGGGACAAAAAAACAAACCCATGATACAAAAAAAGCGCTGGAGCTTGCTTCTTTTGAGGAAAAAAGATCTCAACTAGAACAACGAATGGGAGTTGTTATGAGTGGTCTTAGTAGAATGGGTATTAGAGCAAAAGAACTGAAAACCGATCAAGTTGTAGAGCTTTTTTATAAAACATTTAACCCAGGAGACATTAGTCAGGGTATTAAATTGCAATAACATGAACATCTTTTCTTCATTTTTTAAAACCAAAAAAACAGATGACCAAAAGGGTAAAATTATGCCGATTTTACCAAGTGAAATATATAAAGCTGCAACACTAGAGCTTCAAGATATAATCGCCCCGTCTGCCCTAGAGATTACTCCAAAATCATTAAACCTGGGAGACAAGATAGCCCGAACTTTTTTTGTAATATCTTATCCTAGATATCTAACAGATAACTGGTTTTCTCCTGTTATTAATTTGGATAAAATATATGATATTTCAATCTTTATTCACCCAATTAATACATCAGAAATACTCCGAACTTTCCAGAAAAAAGTAGCTGAAGTCCAAAGTCAAATTGCTGTTAGAGAAAACAAGGGACTGGTCAGGGACCCAATGTTGGATACAGCTATTCATGACCTAGAAGAACTCCGAGACAATCTTATGCAAGCCCAAGAAAAAATGTTTGATGTCGGTTTATATATAACCTTATATGCGGACAATGAAACTGAGTTGTTTAAGGTAGAAAACGAAATTAAATCAATGTTAGAATCTAAGTTAATCTACTTAAAACCAGCCCTATTCCAACAAGACGATGGATTTAAGAGCTCAATTCCACTTGGAACAGACATCATTAAGGTTCACCAAAAACTAAACACTGAGCCTCTTTCTAGTCTTTTCCCCTTTGTTTCTTTTGACCTAACTGAAGATAGGGGCATTTTGTATGGAGTAAATAGGCACAACTCTAGTCTTATATTATTTGACAGATACTCTTTGCCTAACTTTAACTCGGTAACATTTGCTACCTCTGGGGCAGGAAAGTCTTATGCTACTAAATTAGAAATCATTCGCTCTCTAATGTTTGACACTGAAATAATAGTTATTGACCCAGAGAGAGAATATGAATACTTAGCTGAAGCTGTTGGTGGTCGCTATTTTAACATATCTCTTTCTTCTGATCATCACATTAATCCGTTTGATTTGCCTATTCCTGTTGGAGATGAAACATCTGCAGATGTTCTCCGTTCTAATATTATTACCCTTGTTGGTCTTTTTAGAATAATGCTAGGGGGGCTAACCCCGGAAGAAGACTCCTTGATAGACAGGGCCATTACTGAAACCTATGCCCTTAAAGACATTACTCCCGAGTCAGACTTTGCTAACATAGAGCCTCCATTGTTATCAGACTTTGAAATTGTCTTGTCTGGAATGGAGGGAAGTGAGTCTGTTCTTCAAAGGCTATCAAAGTTTATCCACGGAACATGGTCTTCCTTTTTAAACCAACCATCTAATGTGGATATTAATAGAAAATTTGTAGTCTTTTCTGTTAGAGACATGGAAGATGAATTGAAGCCAGCAGCTATGTATATTGTTACTCATCATATTTGGAATGCAGTTAGGAGAAACATTAAAAAAAGACTATTAGTTGTAGATGAGGCTTGGTGGATGATGAAATCTGAGGACACAGCTTCTTTCCTGTTCTCTATTGCCAAAAGGGGTAGAAAATATTGGTTAGGATTGGCAACAATAACCCAAGATGTTGGAGACTTTATGAAGAGCCCATATGGAATACCCATCATTACTAACTCATCTATGCAATTATTATTAAAACAAGCTCCTTCTACAATTGATGTTCTTCAGGAGACCTTTCATTTAACAGACGAGGAAAAATACCTTTTATTAGAAGCCAATGTCGGGGAAGGAATATTCTTTGTTGGCTTAAAGCATGTTGCAATTAAAACAATTGCTTCTTATACGGAGGACCAAATTATCACATCAGATCCTTCTCAAATACTAGCAATCAAGAAGGCTAAAGAAGAATTAAGAGCCTCTCGTCAATAGTTTTATTTAAACTTAGTCTTATAGTATAATGTCAAAAGTGAGAAAAAATAAAATAACACTAATCACTGTTGTCCTTGCTCTCTTTTTAGTGAGTGCTGATTTTGTTTTCTCTAATAGTCAAATCCCCCTACAAGAATCTGAGATAAACCTAGAAGTTTCTCCTCATAATCCTGAGCCTTATGAGAAAGTTCAAATACGACTTTCAAGCTACGCAACTGATTTAAACAGAGCAACTATTACCTGGCAAGATCAAACGGGTGTTGTTTT